>JAKFYM010000137.1 GCA_021730855.1 Bdellovibrionales bacterium | reverse complement strand
AGGCAGCGTTTTGGTAGGTTTTCTGCAAACGCGAGAGCGAGAATTTTTTTTCGGTGGAGATTTTGTTTTTATTCACCGCAAAAGCGGGAAGAGTGCTGCAGAGAAAAAAAAGAAGGACGCGTTGGATGGTCAACATGCCGCTTAGTATAGCAGCCTTTTTGCTTGGTGCCCATTCCACCCCAAGGTAAGAAAGGGCATGCAGAAATTATTTCTTTACCTAAGCGCACTGGTTGTCTTCTCTTCTTCGGCCCATGCCCTCACGGTCCTTGACTTGAACGTCTTTGATCAACTGCAGGGAAAATGGGACGACGGCTTCCGCATGCGGCGAACCAAAGCGCTCGCGGATTACATCAAGCAAAAGAAGCCCGACATCGTGGTTTTCCAAGAGGCGATTGGAAATCTTCCGGGAGAGCAAAGGGGGGGCGAAGATAGCACGGATGCGGCCCACCTCACGAAACAGTATCCGCACCGCACCTATATTCATGAAATGACGGGAGCCGACGGGGCCTCGTATGGTTACTGGATGGGATCGAAGACGAAGCCGCGCGTCTGGACCGAGGATGGCTTCCATTTTCCCGGTGGAGTTGCCCGTCGCGTGCAAGCCGCAATCTGGGACGGCTCTATTGGTAGAAATAAAGAATGTTTAGGGATCCTGAGCTTGCACTTCAGTTACCAGAACTCTGAAGTGCGCCAACGCGAGGCGGAGTGGGTGCTAGAGTGGCTAAAGGGCCAGGAAAAAAACTGTAAGCAGTGGTTGGTGGTAGGGGATTTTAATGCCGACCGCGAGGACAAAGAGATGCAGATGCTCTTTGATGGTGGACTTCAGCCGCTCTTTAAGAAAACGCAGCCGACAGTGGGTGCCTACAATCCGATCCGGAAAATCTATGGCGAGAATATTCCCTCCCGCACCATCGATTGGGCGCTTGGCTGGAATCTCAAAGGTGAGGCGAGTGTTGTGCTGCGGGGGCCGTGGAGGCGGGAGTGGATTTCGGATCATGCGGGAGTTTGGGTAACGCTGCAATAGGAGCCCTTGCGGTCTGCGGTTGCGGTTGCAGTGAGCCGATGCGGTTGCCGTGAGCCGTTCACGGTTTCGCGGCACGCGGTTGGCGGATAGCTGTTGCAGATGCGGCTGGCAGAGGGCGGGGTGGTTCGGCCTGTGAAGCTGTAGGGAACGGAGTTATGCGCACGGAAAATCAATAGTGAATGTTGTCCCTTTTTCTGTGGAACTCTCTACACGTAGTTTTCCTTTGTGGGCGTCCGCCACTCCTCTTACCAAAGTCAAGCCGAGTCCCCAGCCAGTCTTTGTGCTCTCCTGCGCACTTTTAGACCTTCCGAAATGCTGAAACAGAGCAGGAATTTGCTGCTCAGGGATCACAGGTCCATAATTGTGTACGGATAATTCGACGCCTCCGGAATTTCTCTTCAGGGAAATCGTGATCGGGTTGTTTTCGGTCCCATATTTCACTGCATTCCCAATTAAATTCTCTAAGGCCCGCCGGATCCCTTCTGCGCTACAAATACCTTTTGTAGTCCCCATCGAATCCACCTGGAATCGATTGCCGTAGATCAATGACACATCATCGACGACATCTCGCACGAGGGAATCTAGGTCACATTCGCCGGTGGAAAGCGAAAGCTTCTCGCCTGCCCGAATCCGGCTCGCGTCGAGCAAGTCATGGATCATGCCTTCCAGGCGGCCGAGGCTCGAGATGATATTGCTTGCCGATTGAATAGACGCTTCCAACCTCTCCGGCCTTCGCAAGATTAACTGCGCTGCCATTTTAGCCGCCGTGAGTGGCGTTTTTAGATCATGTGTTAGGGTATCGATGAATTTCTGCTGAATGTCGGCGTGAACCTCGGAGAATTTTACCGAAGCATCGTTTACGGCCTGTTCAATGGAGTCGAGAATGATGTCTCTCTGTAAAGAATCGAGAGGGCCTTCATTTTCTAGAACCTGAAAGATCACCTCACGCAGAATGTGATACTCGAAAATGACTTCCGTGAGCACATAGCTTGTATTGCCTGCGCGGTCTGCTCCGTGAAGCTTGCCAATACGGATCGCCTTGTTATCATGCACCATCACCGACCGAACATCCATTTTCCGGTTCGTCGCAAGCGCTTCACTCAAATGATCTAGATACATTGGCAAAGAATTTCTTAGCGCAAGGGATTCAGCCGCCATTGCGGATGGCACTTCTTTAAGAGAGCGCTCCACCCAAAGAGCCATTATTTTTTCTTTTTTATCTTTTAGTCGATTCGAGTTTTGTCCAGCCATATGGCACCTTATCACAGTTATAGGTGTCTACTCCCAGCAATCAGGCCCGCCACGACTAAATAAAAAATATAATACCTGTAGATCAGGTAGGTTTACTCCCACGAACGGATCTTTCAAAAGTTTACGCAGTTCTCCCTGACATAGGGAAAAGCCAGAAAGTAATGAGTGTATTTCTCCAGGGCTGGAAATCAGGCAAAGCGGGATCGTAGTTACCACCCCCTCAACAAATCAAGAGGCCGCCGCTAGGTGACCTCTTGATTTGCGACCCTGGGTATTTATCTCAAAAGAATTAAAAAACCTCTTGCCCGCAGGGCAAGAGGTTCTTCCTATGAACTCTGTTGTATAAGAATGGATTATTCCCAAATCATGAGCTCAATGTGTTGAATTTCTAAGCTGTAGTATTTACCATCGCTTAACAAACAGCTGACGCCTTCTGCGGAGCAACCATCTTTAGATAGCAATTCAGAAGCTTTCACGGAGGAAGAATCAACGAGCTGGTAGTATTTAGTGTTGATGCCAGGAATGTATAGGCAAGCTTGGTCCTTTTGGGCCAGGCACTGCTCTTCGGTATCCTCTGTGGGATTGTTCACGCGAACGATTTGCTTTTTGTGGCAGGTTAAGTTGTAGTGGTTTTCCTGTCCTTTCCGAGAAAGGTCAAATTGCACATCGGCGGTTGCTCCGTCTGTTAGAATCGAACCGGACGCAAGGTGGGCAGTGCTGATCCCTTCTTGATCCAACCTAACTCGAACATTTTTGAACGCAAACACATGCCTACTGCCGAGATCCTTGGAATCGAAGCTGCTAAGTTCAAAAGAGCCTTCATAAGGAAAAAATTGTAGCTTCTCTTTCTGAATTTCTATCGAAAAGGTTCTGTCCAACGCGATTGGATTGTTGGAGCAAGCCAAGCTTATAGGATCCAGGCCACCTTTTAGTCCGAGGTCGGCGTGGGCATTGAGGCTGGCGAAAAGGAAAAAACTTAAGATTATGGATTTCATTCTAACTCCTATTTTTCTGTTGTTGGTTCATTTTTTAGGACAAAAAATTCGTCTACATAATGGAGTGCTGAGCTAACGCCAAATGCAGTTTGTTACTTATTGGAAATGGAAAAGCCACCGCCGTCTGGGGAACAGTGGCCGCCTCTTTTCTACGAGAGGCAATAGTTCCCTTAAAAGAGCTGCGTAGCTCCATTGAGCACGAGGCCGAGGACTTTGCAGTCCGAGGGTTGGACAAAAATTGTGGCCGTTTCTCCCTCGTCGCCTGTGAAGCTAAAGGCTCCTGCAGTTCCTTCGGTTAGGTATTTTTCCGAGAATAGCTTCACGGCCGCTTGGTCCACATCCACGTCTACGAGATCAATCGCATTCGCTTTCGCGGCAGGCTGGCCTAGACTCAGGCGATTGTTGCGGAAAAAAATACGAGCCACGATGGAAGATTTTTCAAAACAAGCCGTCTCTTCGGTGATCGCGGGGGTCATGGGAGTTATATGCTCCACGCCCAGGCCCACTATGGTGCAGCTCGCCTCTTGTAGGTACACACTGTAGGTTTCTTTTTCGACGGTTTCGGCATTTTCGTCGTCCAAAGCAAAAGTAAATCTCTCTACGCCTTCTCGGGCTTCATGATTGCGAAGCGACATTAGTTCAGGTTTCTTGGCATCAAAGGTGAAGCCACTGTCCTTCGCCAGGCCGATGACGACCGCGGCAGCCTGCCGGATGCATTTTCCCGGAGGTACGGCCTGGGGCGCTTGGGCGAAGGCGGTGGAGGCAAGGGTGAGGGCCAAAAGAGAGAAGATGATTTTCATGAGGTGTCCTTTCGTAGGGCTTTCTACGCAGGGCGGCTGAAGAAGTCTAGGGGATTCTTAGCGAAAAGCCTTGAAGGTAGGACCTGCCCCATCCGGTAATAGAAAATCCGTTTAAGCCGAAGCGCTCAGCTGGATGCTCACCATTTTGGAGACGCCGGCGTCCTCCATTGTCACCCCGTAGAGCTTGTCGTTGAGCTCCATCGTGCGTTTGTTGTGGGTGATGATGATGAACTGCGAGCGCTTCGACATTTCGCGCAGGAGCGCATTGAAGCGGCCGATATTGGCGTCGTCGAGCGGGGCGTCCACCTCGTCGAGCAAGCAGAAGGGGCTTGGCTTCACGAGGAAGATCGAGAACAAGAGGCTGATCGCCGTGAGCGTCTTTTCGCCCCCGGAGAGCAGGTTGATGTTCTGCGCTTTTTTGCCCGGCGGCTGGGCGGTGATGTCCACACCGGTTTCCAGCATATCCTCGGGATTGGTGAGCGTGAGGTGGGCGTGGCCGCCGCCGAAGATCACCGGGAACACCCTTTGGAAATGGTTGTTCACCTCGATGAAGGCGCGCTCGAAGCGCTCCTTGGAAACTTTGTTGATGCGGTCCACGGTGCTCTGCAGGTCGGCCATGGCCTTTTCGAGGTCGGCCTTCTGGGTGGAGAGCAGGTTGAAGCGATCTACGATGGCTTCGTACTCTTCCACGGCGCCAGTGTTCACTTCGCCCAGCTTGCGGATCTTCTCGCGCAGGAGCATCACTTCGTTCTGGATCTCCATGATCGTGGAATCTCCGGCTTCGCGCAGGAGCTGCACTTGCTCCATGGTTTCCGGCATGAGGGCGTATTCGCCCAGCACGAGGCCGTAGCGCTCGAAGGTGTTCTGCGCGAGCACGTCGCGGTCGCCCGTGATCTTCTGGTGCTCCAGGCGTTTGTTGAGCAGGCTTTCTTTCACCGTACGCTCTTTGGTGCCTTGTTCCTGGGCGAGAGAGCGCTGCTCTTCCACCTCGTTGTTCAAGATATCGAAGCGATCCTTGGCGGCGCGGAAATTCTGCTCGGACTCGACGAGGGCCACGCGCAGTTCCTCGGTGGTGGCCTGGACGGTGACGATATGAGAGTTGAGCTCCTCGGACTCGGACTGGCGGCGGCGGGCCTGGTCGAGCATGCTCTCGATGCGGTTGCGGTGCTGGTCCAGGGCGCTTTGGTTCTGGCGTCGGCGGCTCTCGAAAGAGTTTTTCTGGTCGGAGAGGTTGGCGGCTTTCACGCGGGCGTCAACCAGCGACTGCTGCGCGTTTTCCCAAGCGGCGCGGGCATTGGCGAGGGCTTCGGTGAGCTGCGCCACGTCCACTTCGAGGGCACCGCGCTCGGTCTCTGAAGAAAAAATCTTTACGCGGTTCTCTTTTTCCACGCCCTGCAAGCGGCTCTGCTCGGCCTTCATGCGGTCTTCTTCCTGCACGAGCTTATTCACCGAACGCTCCGCCTCGGTGAAACGAGCCTTGATCGAGGCTTCCTCGGAGGAAAGTTGGGAGATCTCGGATTGTTTGGCGCGGAGGCTATCTTCGAGGCTGCGCTTCTGGGTCTCTAGCTCTTGGAGGGCCTCTTCGGATTCTTGCAGGCGGCCTTGGGAGGCGTCCACTAGTTGGGCGATCTCGTCCACCTTTTCGGACATCTCCACGATTTCGCGATTGCGCGCCACATGCGAGCCGGAAACGGAGCTCTTGTCGCCGCCCTCCATAAACCAGCCGCCACGGAAGATCTCGCCCTCGTTGGTCACAAAAGTATAGGCCGGGAAAGTTTCGGAAAGCTCTGCTGCCGCGGAGCTTGAGCGCAGGAGGATGACTTTATCGGTGAGGTAACGTAGGAGGCTTTGCACGCCGGGTTCGGTGACCGCGGCCTGGATGCGCACATTCTGCGAGAGGGGGCCCACCACTTCCGCGGCCAGGGCGGCGGGAGGGGCGAAGTCCGGGATCTCGGAGATGAATATCTTGCTGAGCTTTTGCACGTCGGCAAAAGAGGCGCGGCCGAGGCTGCCTTGTTTCAGGGCGGCGCTCAGCACCGAGTGCGTGCTTGCATCGCTAGTGATCACCATCTCGAGGGCGCGGCCGAGAGCGGCTTCCACGGCCGTCTCCATGCCTTTGTCTACCTCGAGCATCTCGGCCAGGGTGCCGTGCACGGAGGCTTCTAGGCCGGATTTTTGCACTTCCTGAAACACGGATTTTACGCCCTTGGAGGCGCCCTCGTGGCGGCGCTTCTGCTCTTCCAGCGTGGCCAAGGTGGTGCGCAAGCGGGCTTGCTCAGAGGTGAGGCGGCCGATTTCTTTGCGCTGCTCGCTGAGCTGGCGGTTATTGGCGCTGATTTGTTCGGCGGCGGCCTGCACTTGGGCGCGCAAGGCATCGGCTTCGGCGCGGGCGGATTCTAAACGCTCGGAGGCCGCGTCTTTTTCCAGCTGGGCCTGCTGCAGGAAGCTGGCGCGCTCATCGCGCTCGAGGGTCACGCGCGCTTGGTTCTCGCTCAGCTCCTCTAGGCGGCGCTCGGCAAAACTCAGCTCGCTCTTGGCTTTCTCTAAATTGGAGCCAGCTTGGTAGAGCTTGCGGCGGCTCTCTTCCACGGCGCGCTCGAGGGATTCGGATTCTTGTTTCTTCCCTGTGGCCTCTTCTTCTTTTTCCGCGCGGTATTCCGCGGCGGCCTGGAACTGAGCCTCGATTGTATCGCTCTCTTCCAGCAACGCATCGTACTGCTTGCGCAGGGTCTCCACGAGCACCCGCTCTTCTTCGGTGTCTTTCTCGAGCTGGGCAAAGGAGAGTTTGAGATCGTCGAGATTTTTTTGCGAATATTTTAGGTCGTTCTCGGCATTGTTGAGGGCGTTGCCGGCGTCCATCCATTTTTGCTGGAATTCCTCGGCCACTTTCGAGGCCTGCGCGAGCTCCATGCGCTTTTGTGAAATGATGGTCTCCGCGGCTTCCCGGGAGGTAGAGAGCGCGAGGTCTTCCACCGTGAGGTCTTCGATTTCCTGCTCAAGCAGGCCGCTGCGGTTCGAGTGGTCTTCCCATTTGAGGGCGTTAAAGCGCAGCTCGATATCTTGGAGTTTTTCTCTCCACTCTTTGTATTTACGCGCCTTCTCCGCCTGGCGTTCCATTTGCCGCTTCTGGGTGTCGAGCTCGTTGATTACGTCGGTGACGCGCAGGAGATTCTGCTGGGTGCCTTCGAGGCGGCGCGTGGATTCACGGCGGCGCACTTTGTATTTCACGATCCCGGCCACTTCCTCGATCATGGTGCGGCGATCTTCGGGCTTGGCCTGCACGATCTTGGCGATCTGCCCTTGCTGGATGATGCTGTAGCCGCGGGCGCCCACGCCCGTGTCCATAAACAATTCTTGGATGTCACGGAGGCGGCAGGGGGTTTTGTTGAGGAAATAATCGCTCTCACCGGTGCGGTAGAGCTTGCGCGTGATCGCCACCTCCCGAGTGGGGAAACCACCGGTCACGTCCTGAGACGAAGCTCCAGCTGGGGCATTAGGGCCGGCGAGCTCGGAGGGCATTTCTAGGATGAGCGTGACTTCGGCGCTGCTGGCGGGCGGGGATTTATCGGCCCCGCTGAAGATCAGATCGTCCATCGATTGGCCACGGAGGTGGCGGGCGTTCTGCTCTCCCATCACCCAGAAAAAGGCATCCACCACATTGGATTTGCCGCAGCCATTTGGCCCAACAATACCCGTGATTCCATCGTCAAAATGGATGACCGTTTTGTCCTTAAACGATTTAAAGCCCTGAAGCTCTAGGCGGCGGATATGCATGAAATGGAGTCGTCCCCTCAAAAAAGATCGTGAACAAGGATTAGTGTACTTAGCAGGTGCAGCTTGCGCAAGAAAAGAATCCGCTGCCGTGAGAGGGCATAAGTGTTTGGTACCAAAGGGTTTTCCCCCACTTTTGTCGGGAAAAATCCTAGGTTTTCTTGCTCACGGGACTCAGCCGAAACTCCAAGCAGAGCGGCAGGTGATCCGAAAGACGGTTCCAAGGAGCATGGGCCCAGGCTTCGAATTTGCTCACCTTCACGCCCCGCACATAGAGGCGGTCGAGGGGAAGGATCGGGTGCCAGGCCGGAAAACTAGGCGCCAGGAACTCCTGCATGCCCAGCTCCTGCTCAAGCTGTAGGCCCACTTTGCGGTTCCAGTCATTGAAGTCGCCGCCGAGGATGAGCGGCGCTTCGGGGGGAATATGTTCCTTGAGGTAGCGCGTGAGGGCTTCCACCTGCACCCGGCGCGTGAACTCAAAGAGATCCAGGTGCACGGAGCAAAGGTGGAGGCCGGGGGCTTTCCAGTCCAGGACACAATGGAGAAGGCCGCGTTTTTCCACCGAATAGACGGTGAGGTCTTTGTTGAAAAATTTCTTGATCGGTTCGGCGCTGAGGATGGCGTTGCCATGGTTCCGGGTGGGGAAGACCGCATTTTTCCCATAGGCATGGTAGGGCCAGCGCTCATCGGCGAGGGACTCTAGGTGTTTTTCCACCTTGGCGCGGGAGAGACGCTTCTCGCCCACCACTTCTTGCAGGAGCAGGAAATCGGCATCGGACTCTTTCAGGCTCAGGCGCACCCGATCGACCACATTGAGGTTGCGGAAGGGCGTGACCCCTTTGTGAATATTATAGGTGATGAGCCGCCACGTCTTCATAGCCAATAACTAAACCAGCTCACGCACCAATAGAGCATGCGTCGAAATACCCCGACCTTCCCCATCGCTTCCCAAGTGACGGGCTCACATTTTTTCTGGTCTTCCAGCACGATCTTAGCGGCTTCGGCCACGTGGCCCTCTTGCCGCAAGAGGCAGTCGAGCTCGATATCGTGGATGAAGCTGCGGTGGTTGAAGTTTCCCGAGCCCACGATCAGGGTGTCGTCGATGATCCACAGCTTGCTGTGCAGGAGCACGGGGATAAACTCAAAAAGTTTGACGTTCCATCTCAAGATCCGGCGATAGATCCCCAGGGCCGCCCAGCGGCTGATCATGACATCGGATTTTTTCGAGAGCACGATGCGGATATCCACTCCGCGTTTGGCCGCGGCCCGCACGTGAAAGAGCATGCGCGGGGTGGGAGAGAAGTAGGGAGTGGTGATCCACACCCTTTTTTGCGCCGTCTGGATTTTGCGGGCCAGCCAGTTGTTGCGCTCCTGGCGCAGCCGCCAGCTGTGGTTCATCAGGCAGTCGTCTTCGGGAAGGTGGCGGCCCGGGCGGAACCAGAAGGCGTGGAGCAAGCGCTGCACGCCCTCGCCCTCGAGCCGCAAAGAGAGGTCGTGCCAGGCCTGGGAGCCCGAATGCTTTTCGGATTCCACGGCATCCACATTGCGTCCGCCGGCGAAGGCAATTTTTTCGTCGACGATAAGAAGCTTGCGGTGGTTGCGGCGGTTCATCATCCGCCAGCGCGCGAGGAAATTGTCTACCGGGGCAAAGCCGCTGGGGTAATAAGCACCGGCCATGGCGAAGGGGAGAGGATGAAAGACTTCCAGCTCGATATCGGCCTCTTCACAGAGCTTGCTGAGCACACCGATCTCTTCCCGGGATCCCGCGCCATCGAGCCTCAGGAAGACGCGCACCTGCCGCGCTCGTGCCGCGGCCAGGGCCGCGATGATTTCTTTGCCGAGCGCATCGGCCCGAAAAATATAGGCTTCCATCAGGATGGACGTTTGCGCCTTGGCGATTTCCGCCACCACGGTCTCGTAATAACTATCCCCGGTGGTGAGGAAGTCGACCTTAGTCCATCCCATTTTTGCCCAAATGCGCCTGCGCGGCAGCGAGCCGAGCGATGGGCACGCGATAGGGACTGCAGCTCACATAGTCGAGGCCAATCTTATGGCAGAAGTGCACGGAGCGGGCTTCTCCGCCCTGCTCGCCGCAAATGCCAATCTTCATCTCGGGGCCGCGAGCTTCGCGGCCTTTTTGCACGGCCAGCTTCATGAGCGCGCCCACGCCCTCATGGTCGATGGAAACGAAGGGATCCGGAAAAATCTTTTTCTCCAGATAGGTGCCGAGAAAGGAGGCCGAATCATCGCGGGAGAGGCCGAAGGTGGTCTGGGTGAGATCGTTGGTGCCAAAGCTAAAGAATTCCGCATTGCCTTTTTCGGGATTGGCGATCAGGTCTGCTGTGAGCGCGGCCCGCGGCAGCTCGATCATGGTGCCTATCGTATAGGGCACTTCCAGCTTTCTTTCGTGAAAGACCTTCGCGATCTCGTCCTCGCAGTAGGAGCGCACGTACTGCAGCTCCTTCCAATCGGCAATGAGGGGAATCATGATCTCCGGCTCCACGAGCTGCTTGTGTTTTTCCTTCAAATCGCAAGCGGCTTCGAGGATGGCGCGCACCTGCATGCGGTAGATCTCGGGAAACGAAATGCCTAGGCGACAGCCGCGATGGCCGAGCATGGGATTGAACTCATGCAAGGTTTCCTTCCGGCGGTAGAGCGCCTCGTAGGGCACCTCCATCTCTTTGGATAGGGCCCGCAAATCCTCTTCTTTCTGCGGCAGGAACTCATGTAAGGGCGGATCGAGCAGGCGGATGGTGACGGGCAAGCCCTTCATTTCCTGGAAGAGGCTGAAAAAATCCCCGCGCTGCATGGGCAGGATTTTGGTGAGCGCCTTCTCTCGTTCTTCCAGAGAATCGGAGAGAATCATCTGGCGAACGGCGCCGATGCGTTCGGGATCGAAGAACATATGTTCGGTACGGCAGAGGCCGATGCCTTCGGCGCCAAATTCGCGGGCCACGCGCGCATCATTCGGAGTGTCGGCATTGGCGCGGACGCGGAGCCGGCGGCTTTCATCCACCCAGGCCATGAATTCATGGAAGGATTCACTGAGTTCGGGCACCACGGTATTCACCTTGCCGGCGATCACCTCGCCAGAGGTGCCATCGAGTGTGAGCCAGTCGCCCTCGGAGAACTCGCGGTTGCCCACAATCATTTTTTTTGTCTCGTGCAGGATCTTGATCGCCGCGCATCCGGCCACGCAGGTTTTGCCCATGCCACGCGCCACCACGGCGGCGTGAGACGTCATCCCGCCCCGGGCGGTGAGGATGCCCTCGGCCACGTGCATGCCGTGGATGTCCTCAGGAGAGGTTTCCACGCGCACGAGAATCACCTTGAGGCCTTTTTCCTTCACCTGCTTTTCGGCCACGTCGGGGTCAAAAACAATCTGTCCGGTGACGGCTCCCGGCGAGGCCGGAAGGCCACGGCAGACCACGTCTTTTTTGGCTTTTGGATCGAGGCGGGGGTGGAGGAGCTGGTCAAGCTGCTCGGGCGTGACCCGCATCACGGCTTCCTGCTTTTGGATGAGGCCTTCCTTCACCATGTCCACGGCGATGCTCACGGCGGCGGCGGCGGTGCGCTTGCCATTCCTTGTCTGCAACATGAAGAGCTTGCCGCTCTGGATGGTGAATTCCACGTCTTGCATATCGCGGTAGTGCCGCTCGAGTTTTTGGTAGAGGGTGACGAGCTCGCGGTAGGCAGTGGGCAGCGCCTTTTCAAGCGTGGGGAGGTGTTTGTTGGAATCGTTAAAACTATCGGCATTGATTGGCTGCGGGGTGCGGATGCCCGCCACCACATCTTCGCCCTGGGCATTGAGCAGGAATTCGCCGAAGAATTTTTTGGCGCCGGTGGAGGGATCGCGGGTGAAGGCCACGCCGGTGGCGCAGTCGTTGCCCATATTTCCGTACACCATGGCCTGCACGGTCACAGCGGTGCCGATCTCCGCGGGGATACCATTGATCTTCCGGTAGGTCATGGCGCGTGGATTCATCCAGGAGCCGAAGACGGCCCCGATCGCGCCCCAGAGCTGCTCGAGCGGGGTTTCGGGGAATTTGCGCCCGATCTGCTCCACGGTGATGCCCTTGAATTCTTTGACGAGGGCCTTGAGCTGCTCGGCCGTGAGCTCGGTGTCGAGCTCTACACCGGCCTCGGCCTTGCGGTGTTCGAGCGCGGTCTCAAAATAGGAAGTATTTACACCCAAGACCACATCGGCATACATCATCACGAAGCGGCGGTAGGAATCATAGGCGAAACGCGCGTCGCCGGACTGCTCGATCAGGCCCTGCACGGTCTCATCGTTGAGCCCAAGGTTCAGTACGGTGTCCATCATCCCGGGCATCGAGACCGGGGCGCCTGAGCGCACACTCACCAGAAGCGGATTCTTTTTGTCACCGAACTTCATGCCGGTGGCGGTGAGGTCCTTTTCCAGCTGCCGGATGGCGCTTTCCACTTGGCCTTCCAGAAGCGGAGGATAGCTGCGCTCATTCTTGTAAAAGTGGGTGCAGACCTCGGTGGAGAGCGTGAATCCCGGAGGTACCGGCAGCTCGAGCTTGAGCATCTCGGCGAGATTGGCGCCTTTGCCGCCAAGCAGGTGCTTCTGGGAGCCATCCCCCTCGCAGAGGCTGGGCCCAAAGGAGTAGACAAATTTCTTTTTCATGGTCGGGTCCAATTAGTTTGCCTTCCAGTTTTGAAAAGAATGGTCGATGTAGTCACGAACCTTGGCCATCGGGATGCGCTCCTGGGCCATGGTATCCCGGTGGCGGATCGTCACGCTTTGGTCGATGAGGCTTTCGTAGTCCACCGTCACGCAGAAGGGCGTGCCGATCTCTTCGTGGCGGCGGTAGCGCTTGCCGATCGAGCCGGTGGCATCGTAGTCGGCCTTATAGAGCTTGCGCAGGTCTTCGAAAATCCGGCGTGCCGGCTCCACGAGCTCATCCTTTTTCATGAGTGGGAAGACCGCCACTTTGAAGGGAGCAAATTTCGGGTCGAACTTCATGACCACGCGATCCTCATTGAAACGATAGGCATCGCAGAGGATGGTGAGCACGGCGCGATCGCAGCCCACGGCGGTCTCGATCACGTAGGGCAGGAACTTATTATTGTTCTCATCGGTATAGTGCAGGCTCTTGCCGGAGAACTGGGTATGGCGGCCAAGGTCGAAATCGGTACGGTTGTGCACGCCTTCCAGCTCCGACCAGCCAATCGGGAATTCATACTGAATGTCCTCGGCTTGTTTGGCGTAGTGGGCGAGCTCGTTGGGGCCGTGCGGGTGAAAGCGGAGTTTCTTAGGCCGGATGCCATTCTTCACGTGCCACTGAAAGCGCTCTTCCCGCCATTTCTCAAAATGTTCGGTATCGGAGCCGGGGGCGACGAAATATTGCATCTCCATTTGCTCAAATTCGCGGGTGCGGAAAATGAAGTTCCCCGGAGTGATCTCGTTGCGGAAGCTTTTGCCAATTTGGGCAATGCCGAACGGCAGCTTGCGGCGCATGCTTTCCTGCACATTGCGGAAGTTCACGAAGATGCCCTGGGCGGTCTCGGGCCGAAGGTAAACAAGGTTGGCATCATCGGCCACGGGGCCCATATGCGTCTTGAACATCATATTGAAGAGGCGTGGGGCCGTGAGCGTGCCGGCACTGCCACAGTTAGGGCAGTTGGTGTTCTCGAGAACAGCGGCCATCTCTTCGAGCTTGGGCAAAAAACCCAGCTTGGCCTCAAGCTCGCGTACGGGCTTGAGATGGTCGGCGCGGTGACGGGCTTTGCATTTTTTGCAATCCACCAGGGGATCGTTGAAATTCTCCACATGCCCGCTAGCTTCCCAAACTTTGGGATGCATCAGGATCGAAGCATCAATCCCTTCCACATCCTCGTGGGCGCGGGTCATGGCTTTCCACCAGGCATCTTTCACGGCGAGCTTGATCTCCACCCCGAGTGGGCCGTAGTCCCAGCAGGAATTGATCCCGCCATAGACTTCGGAAGAGGGAAAAATAAAGCCGCGGCGTTTGCAGAGAGACACGAGAGTCTGCATGTCCGAGAGGTCTTTTAGAGGCTTATTGGGATCGGCCGCGGCTTCGCCGTTTTGGCCGTTTTCTTTGGGCTCGCTCATTGACGATTTTTAGCATTATGACGCGGGGGAATGCAACCGAGCCCACCATGGCATCCGGCTCTTAGCGCACTTACTGCAGGTTGGCTGATTCGCCGCCGTAAGTAGATTGTCTTTCCCCACCCTCGTCCTGCAAGCGGATGCGGGGCGCATCTTGCCACAGGCCTTCGAGATTATAAAAATCCCGCAAATGGTCTTGGAAGACATGCACAATCACGGCGCCAAAATCGATGAGCGACCAGCGGCCTTCGACCATGCCTTCTTCACTTAAGGGCTTGGTGCCCAGCTCGCGGACCTCATCGGAAACATAGTCGGCGATGGATTTCACTTGGCGGTCGGAGAAGCCGCTGCAAACCACGAAATAATCCGCCACGGAGGAGCGGTTCTCGAGATCGAGGATCACCACGTTCTCGGCCTTTTTTTCTAAACATTTTTGCGCGCAGATTTTCGCTAGTTCGTGAGCTTCTATCATTCTTTTTTCCTAGCATAGGGGTTCCGGGACAGCAAAAAAAGTTTTTCCATCTCCGTGCGAACGGCGATGGGGAGCGAGGGCGTGGGGGCCGGGAAATCGGCCAGTGCCATCCGCAGGGCCGTGGAAGAGGCGGGGTGGGGCAAAATCGGCAGGAGAATATCGTCGGGATGCTGGCGCTCCAAGGGGTGAGTGGAGCGGTTGACGACGACCAGACGGCAGAGCGCCCGGATGCGCTCAGGGTTCTTCCAGTTCGGGAAAGTGGCGTAGGCGTCGGTGCCGAGAATCCAATAGAGGCGTTCCCGCTGAGCGCCCTGGCGATGGGCTTCTTCGAGGCTTTCCACCGTGAAACTAGGGCCAGCTTTTTTCCATTCGTAGTCCCAGACGTCCCAGTCCGTCCCTGCCGTAGCGGCCTCTAGCCACTGGAAGCGCAGCTCGGCCGCAGCTTGTGGATCCGGCTTTCTCGGGCTTTGGGCAGCAGGAACAAATACAATTTGTTCTATCGCGGGCAGCAGCCGCTGCACCTCTTTGGCCACGTGGAGGTGGCCCTCATGCACGGGATCAAAGCTTCCGCCATAGAGGGCCGTGGGCTTATTGAAGTCGATCATTCGTTAGGAAATCATATTTATTGGTATAGAGGAGATCCGAGACGAGCAGCATCAGCTCCTTCACTCCTTCGCGAGTGGCCACGGAGACCTTACGGTAGACCTTCCGCTCGCGATCCAGCTGGGCGCAGAACGCATCGAGCCTTTCTGTTTCTTGGGCCGAGTCCATTTTATTGAAGACGATGATTTCCGGGCGGCGCAGGAGCTCGGGATTGAAGGCCTCGAGCTCGCGGCGCACGATGGCATAGTCCTCGGCGGGGTCTCGAGGGGAGGCCGCATCAATGAGGTGAAGATAAACACGGGTGCGCTCGAGGTGCTTCAGGAAGCGGGTGCCAAGCCCCACGCCCTCATGGGCGCCCTCGATCAGCCCCGGAACATCGGCCACCACAAAGCTGCGGTTCTCATCCATGCGCACCACTCCGAGGTTGGGAATGAGGGTGGTGAAGGCATAGTCGGCAATCTTTGGGCGGGCTGCGGAGACGGAGGCGATGAGGCTCGATTTCCCCACATTGGGAAAGCCCACGAGGCCCACGTCGGCCAAGAGCTTGAGCTCTAGGAGGATACGCTTAGTTTCGCCTTCTTCTCCCGGCTGGGCAAAGCGGGGGGCTTGGTGGGTGGATGTGGCGAAGTGGGTATTTCCTTTGCCGCCACGGCCGGCTTTGCAAAGCAGGAAGGGATCCTCCTGGGGCTGTAAGAGCTCGTAGAGCACCTCTCCACTCTCGGCATCCTTCACCAGGGTGCCGGGAGGCACGCGTAGGACAATGTCCTCCCCATCTTTGCCGGCGCGGCGCTTGCCGCTGCCGGGATGGCCATGCTCGGCCTGGTATTTTTTGCGGAAACGAAAGTCCATTAGGGTGGAAAGATTGGTGTCGGCCTGCAGGAAGACATTCCCGCCTCGGCCGCCATCGCCCCCATCTGGACCGCCAAAGGGCTCCATGGTCTCGCGACGGAAATGCACCACGCCAGGGCCACCATTTCCGGCCCTGATTTCAATTTCTGCCTCGTCAATAAACTTCATAACGCACCAGGTTAAATACCTTATCTAGCGACCCCGCACAAGCCTCAGAACGCACAAAAGCCCGTCCCTAAAAGGAAACGGGCTTTTATGGATGAAAAGCTGTTTAGACAGCTACAGGATACACAGAAATTTTTTGGCGCTTGCGGTCCTTGTTCTCGAACTTCACCACACCCGTAACAAGAGCAAAAAGGGTGAAATCGCGTCCGCGTCCCACATTTTTGCCAGGGTGAAACACCGTGCCCACTTGGCGCACTAGGATGCTGCCCGCGTTCACATTTTCGCCCCCGAAGCGCTTCACGCCCCGCATTTTCGGATTACTATCGCGCCCGTTTTTAGTACTACCACCAGCTTTTTTTGATGCCATTTTCTATTCCTCTACTGAAAGAATTAGGATTTCTTTGTTTTCTTTTTGCCGCTAGCGGCGGCTTTTTTCTTCTTCGGAGCCGCCTTTTTTGCGGTCGTCACGGCGGCAGATTTTTTCTGCGCGGCTTTTACTTTAGGAGCGCGCTTGTCTGCCTTGGGGGCGCGAGGGGCGGCTTGGTCGTCTTCGAGGTCCACTCCGAAATCTTCGGGAAGTTCCCAGGCATCCACTTGCGCGAAACCTGTTCTGCCCAGGATCTGGGTTTTTTCGTCGGCCGAGAGGAGGTCCTTTTCGCCCGCGCCATTGTCGATGCTCGTGATCAAAAGACGCGTATAGGGCTGACGGTGGCCGTTTTTCTTGTCGGACTGTTTGCGGCGCTTTTTGTGATAAACGATGATCTTAGGGCCTTTTTCAATGGCCACGACTTCGGCCAAAACGGCCGCGGAGGCCACAAAGGGCGTGCCCACTTGCACGGTGGCGCCGGTGCCTACGAGCAGCACTTCACTAAAATTTGTTTGGGCGCCAAGCTCTGCGGGCAACAATTCCACTTGTAGAGTGTCGCCTTTTTTCACTCTGTATTGCTTGCCACCGGTATGAAACACTGCGTACATAGAAACCTTCCAAAAATGTAAGTGCGCTAAAGCCCAAAATGGGGGAGCGCTGTCTTGCGGGAATAGAGGCTGTTTTAACGGCTGAGAGCCTAAGTGTCAAGATGGGCAGGGAAATCCATGGCCTGCTTATAGGTCCAGTTCCTCACTTTTTAGGAGCCGAAATCCTAGTTCTTCCCCGTTTGCGTCCACTTGGGACTGCAGGCTCACCAAAAACCTCAGGCGGACCGGGCTTTTGAGGAGGTAGATGCCGTCCCAGTCTTCCACTAGCCGCTCTTTTCCCTTCCAGGGACGCACGCCCTGGCGGTACTCGTCAGCCACGGCTCTAGTGACGGGGATAGACACATTCCCATCCGCGATGCAGGAGGCGCGCACTTCTCCCTCTACAAGGGGGGGCAAATCTCGGTTTGTGGCGGGTATGAGCAGCTGGCAGCGGACAAGCGGGACGAAAAATCGGGAGAAACTCACCTGGCCTTCCGGCAGGACGATGCTAGCCGCAAGGGCGCCCGGCTTGTCGGAGGCATTTATGGTGAGGGCACGCGCAAAGAGAATCGTGAAGGTTTCCTCGGACATGACCGGCTCTTGGGCGGCAGCGGGGAGTGGGAGAAGGAAAAGAATCGGCAAAAAGAATTTCATGAACACTCCCAAGAAATTTGGATAGGCCTAATGCGGTGTATAACTCGCGGCCACTTTTCTCAAGGCATTTCTATTTCGGGAGAGGAGGGAAGGGGGCCGCAAAGGAACACTTTGCGGCCAGAGGAATTAGTCCTGGGGAAGTTCGCTTTCCACGCCTTCAAAAGTCACCGTAATGGTGCCACGAACGGAGCCGGCCGTGACCGTGTCGTTGACGGAAACCGAAAAAAGGCTGTCGAAATTTGCTAGGATTCCGCCCATGCGGCCGGTTCCTACACCGAAGTCTCCCAAAGATTCCGTCACGCGGATGCGATAGTTGCCGCCGGCTTCGCCATTGGCGGAGAGGACCTCGCCCACCCAATACGTCAGGAAGTGGATGCTATCGCGCACATAGGCCGAGGTTTCGGAGGCGGCATGGAAATCGCGAAATTCTGCGCGTGCATCGCGTACGTTCTCACGCTTCTGGATCACGCATTGGTAGGTCTCCCACACAAGCTGACCGATGAAGTTTTTTTCGTTTCTTACTTCTCTATCGAACTCGAATTCTATTTTGTTGTTAACGAGGCCAGCGCAGTTCACGTCTGCTGCGTTCGCAAAAATGGGGAAGGTTAGAAAAACAGAGAGCAGAAAGCATACATTCTTCATAGATTCTCCTAAAAAAATGGGTGAAAGGGGGAACGGCGCGCAATGTGTCATTTCTTGCGACGCAAGACAACCACTAAATGAAACTGTGAAGTTGTGGGGCCAGCTTTGACTTAGAGCCTAGCCAGGAGCTTTTTTTGTTCCTTGAGTGCGGACTGCAAGATTTCGCTTAGCTTGCCGCCCTGGTAGCGGCCTTGTTGGTAGGCAAGTCGACCGTCCACCCACGTATGGGTCACCTGCGCAGGTGAGCAGGCATAGACCAGGGCGGAGTAGGCGCGCTCTGGTGTTTTTTCACTAAGCTCGGTGAGCACGGCGGCTTGCTGCAGGTCGATGGCCACAAGATCGGCCTTTTTGCCGGCTTCTAGGGACCCCACTTCCGCGGATAGGCCCAAGGCTTTGGCGCCCGCGAGCGTGGCCATCTCAAAGGCTTCGCGGGCCGGGAGAGTGGCGGGGCCGTGCGGGGGCTTCTGTAGGAGCGAAGCCAGGCGCATCTCGGTGAACATATCCAGGCGGTTGTTGCAGGGAGCACCGTCGGCGCCCAGGCTCACGGAAATGCCGCGCGCCTGCAGGTCCTTTACTTCGCAGATCCCTGAGGCCAGCTTCAAGTTCGAGCTCGGGCAATGGCTCACGCGGGTGTGGGAGGAGGCGAGCAGTTGTTTTTCTTTTTCGCTCAACCACACGCAGTGGGCGAGCACGAGTTGCGGGCCCGTGAGCCCGAGGCGGGCAAAGGCTTCCACATTTTCGCAGCCATATTCTTTTCGCACCTGAGCAATCTCGGCGCGGTTTTCGCTCGAATGAGTGTGCACCAGCAGTTTTTTGCTCTTGGCTAGGGCCTGCACCTCGCGCAGGAGCTCTTCGGTGCAGGAGAGCAGGAAGCGGGGAGCGTTTGCGTAGTGGAGGCGGCCGCTTGCGGCTCCATGCCAGCGCTCGAGCAGCTGGAGATTTTCGCGGAGAGCGGCTTTGGTGGACTGCCGGAGAGCTTGGGGATTGTCGTCGCGGTCCATCAGGCATTTGCCGATCAGGGCGCGGATGCCCATCTCTTCGGCCGCGGTGAAGAGGGCGTCGGTGTGGTGGACAGTGCCCATATCGAGGATGGTGGTGGTGCCCCCTGCGAGCAGTTCGGCAATGCCTAGGCGTGCAGAGGCATAGAGGCTTTTTTCGGTATGTGCTCCCTCCATCGGCCAGATGCGCTGCTTCAGCCAATCGAGGAGCTCGAGGTCGTCGGCGAGGTTGCGAAAGAGCGTTTGGCAGAGGTGCACATGGGTTTGCACAAAGCCCGGGATCACGAGCTTGCCGGCAAGGTTGATGCGTTTTTGGCGGCTGCGCTTGGGCACTGTGCGGAGCACTTTGGCGATCCTGCCGTTTTCCACCTGCAGGGCGCCCTTATGCAAACGCCCGGAGCCATCGTTTAGCAGGAAATAACCATTCTCGAGGAAAAAAGAATTCATCGCTTGAGCGGATTGCCGCTGCGCGCACCGGCGGAGGTGGAAATGGCTGGTAGAGCATCCATGATCAAGCGCGAAAGCTGATCCGTCATCTGGGCTGCCGCTTCCTGCACCTCCGCATGGTCGAGGGTACGCTTTTCGATTCCGGCCGCCATATTGGTGATGCAGGAAATTCCCACCACGCGCACCCCTAGGTGGCGCGCGGCGATGGCTTCGGGCACGGTGCTCATGCCCACGGCATCGCCCCCCAGGGTGCGCAGCATGCGAACTTCCGCGGGCGTTTCATAGGTGGGCCCGCGCAGGCCCACATACACCCCTTTTTGTACGGGGATCTGCAGGCGCTCGGCCGAGGCTTCAATCGCCACCACACACTCTTTGCAGTAGGGCTCGCTCATGTCGGGAAAACGCGGGCCGAAGGCCACGGAATCCTTGCCGGTGAGGGGATTGTCGCCCATGAAATTGATATGGTCTTCGATCACCATGAGATCGCAGGGTTTATAGCTGAGGTTGACGCCCCCGGCGGCATTGGTGAGGAAAAGGGTGTGCGCGCCTAGAGCAGCAAGAGCGCGGGTGGGCAGGACCACGCTATTCATCGAATGGCCTTCGTAGAAATGCCAACGGCCTTGGAGCACGGCCACGGGCACTCCGTTCACCTTGCCGAAAATCACATGGCCATTGTGGCCTTCCACCGAAGGTTTTTGGAAGTGCGGGATATCAGCGTAGGGGATGCTCGTGGCTTCGTCGATCTTTTCGGCAAAAGCGCCGAGGCCGCTGCCGAGGATGATGGCCACTTCGGGGCGCACCGACATGCGCGGCTCGAGGAATTCGACCACGTCTTGGATTTGCTGCACTACTGGTGAATGAGCCTGCACCCTATAGGTCTAAATCAAATTTGCTGCAGGATCAAATTCGGTTTGGAATCTGGGGCATTTCCGATCACAAAAGCCGATTCGAGCATTTTTCGGGCGATTTCCCCTGATTTGGCGTCGCGGGCGAAGATCGTGGCGATGGGTTCGTCTTTTTTCACACTCTCGCCGAGGAGCTTTTCAAAGCGAAAACCCACGCCCTCGTCGATCTTATCCGAGGTTTTTTTCCGCCCGCCCCCGAGCTCGATCAGCGCCATGCCCACGCTTTCGGCCTCGCAGCTTTGGAGCACGCCCTTTTTGGGCGCGAGGAAGGAGATTTTTTTCGGTGCTAGGGGCAGGCCCTGGTCCACGGCTTCGGTGTCGCCCCCTTGGAGGCTCACCACCTCGAGGAATTTTGCATAAGCCTTGCCGGACTCGAGGCTTTCCCTCAGGAGCTCGCGCACGGCGCTGGGATTTGGGCGCTTTTTGCCTTTTTGCAGCTCCGCTAGGGAAAACATTTCACTGGCCAGGGCTAGAGTGAGCTCGAGCAAGCGGGGCTCGGGAGAGGGATCTTGGGGGCCTTGCCGCAAGATCGCCACGCATTCATTCACCTCGATCGCATTCCCTACCGTGCGGCCGAGGGGGCCGCTCATGTCGGTGACAAGGGCGCTGGCGTGCTTCTTCGCCGCCTTGGCCGTGGCCACGAGAGCCTTGGCGAGGGCGACGGCTTCCTTTTCACTCTTCATAAAAGCGCCGCTACCGCATTTCACGTCGAAGACGAGGCCATCCACGCCCTCGGCGAGTTTTTTGCTCATGATGCTGGCCACGATCAGCGGCAGGCTCTCTACCGTGCCGGTCACATCGCGGAGGGCGTAGAGCTTTTTGTCGGCGGGGCAAATTTCGTCGGTTTGCCCGAGGAAGGCGAGGCCCACGGTGGCGACCAATTCCTCGAATCTTTGGAGCGGCAGAAAACAATTGAAGCCGGGGATGGACTCGAGTTTGTCGATGGTGCC
>JAKFYM010000151.1 GCA_021730855.1 Bdellovibrionales bacterium | reverse complement strand
TACGAACTTTACCTTCTCATCGACCACAGAACACTCCTTCCAGGGCATAGAATCCTCCTATGCACCATGTTAAAGTGTTACCCATGTGTCCGGAATGAAGTGTTACCTATGAGTCAAGAAGGACATTTTCCTAGCTCGGTTAAGGTGGTGGGAATCGAACCGGAGGAGCGACCTGCGGGGAGAGCGACCGAATAGGGAGCTCTTCGCGCGGGGCAGAAAATCCTGGAGGATTTTCTGAGCGACGTAGGCGGCCCGGAAGGTGGCTTCGCTGGAAGCGAAGACGCCTGTAGGGGATTCCCACCACCTCCACCAATTCACCAGTTTTAGAGCCCAGATTTCCGCAGCGGATTTCTGGGTTTTTTCTTCTGTCATTTCGGGTCTAAATAGTGTAATTCCCCCACGCAATCAACTATTTCCGTGCTGAAGGGATGCCATGAAAGACGCCGTCATTCGTATCGAAAAAAAGTTCAGCCTAAGTGCCCCTCGTGTTTTCGATGCAATTCGGCGAGGTGAATTATTTCAATGCTGCGGCAAGGAGATCCTCTTTCTCGAATTCGCCGTAGGTGGGAGCTATTCTCTTAAATACAAAAATGGAGCGGACATTGAGGGAAAGATTCTTGAGATCGAGCCAAACAAAAAATTTGTATTTACCTGGGGTCAAGGCGGACGTGTCACCATTGAGCTCGTGGGTACAGGCAATGGCAGTATGCTTAAGCTTACGCATAAGGAGATTGCGGACGAAAGTCTCCAGCAACGCTTCACCGTGGGCTGGACGGACGGCGTGGATACTTTCCAAGAAAAATTGGAAAAACGTCACGAGGAGCAAGTGGGAAGCGCCGAGGCCTACGACTGGAGCAAGTTCGAGATTAACTATTTCTATCCCGCATCTCTGGAAAAAGTTTTCCAGGCCTGGAGTACTTGCCATGGTTTGAAAAGCTTCTTTATCGGATCCATCGACGTTACGAATGGAGCCGGAATAAAACGATCCGACGACGAATGTTTTCAAAACGGCGACAGATATGCCTGGCGGTGGCGACACGACTTTAGTGCGGCAGGGTTAATTCTTGATTCCAAGCAAAATGAACAAGTGCAGTTCTCCTTCGGATCCATGACGGTAACGGTCAGAATGAAGCGGGTTGCTGATGCCACATGGTTGCAGCTAACTCAGACGAATATTCCCACCGATTCCCGTGGCCAAGTTTTTAGTCATATGAATTGCTACCTCTGTTGGACTTTCTTTCTGACGAATTTGAAATCCGTTCTTATGCAGGGCATTGATTTGCGAGATAGTGATCCCGCGCGTGCGTCTAGTTTTGAGATTGGCTATCCTCTAAAAGAGGTTTGGTAGATTCAACGCTTGCGGACGCTAGGGTTCGACAATCGTGTCTCCGCCTCCACCATTTGCTGCTGAAATCAATGATTTCAGCTAGTTACAGATTTGCGTCAATCGAAGAAGTGCTCGATTGGCGCTTTTCGTTTCCCTGGAATTCCCGCGAGTTCCTGGTAAATGTTTCCAGATAAATGGAAAATATTTATAAAAATTCGAAGTCGGAAAGAGTTTAGAGATGATTCGAAATTTAAAAATTATAGGTCAATTTTTTCTTGTCGCTTCGAGCTTGTTAGGCTGCGCTGGCAAGTCAAATGTTCAAGTTGCTGAAGTATCCAAAGCCGACGTGAATTGGAAGGATCTGGATCGTGCCGTTCAATTGCAGGATGCAATCGGTGACAAGGTTTGGTCCGGATTTTCAAAATTTAGAACTTCCGTCGTCTTTATTACGAGAGAAGATCAGTATTTGTTAAATCCGCTTGGTGCGGTACCCGCTGAATATCATGTGACTGATCTCCGTGGTCCCTCCTGGAGTGCGAAGATATATAAAACTTCCGATTGGCATGCACCGGATGGATCCCCCTTTTCCAAGGAGGAAATCGAGACTGCCTACCTTGCTAACGCATTTTCAAGCGCACAGACAGAGCATCATTTTCCCTATTCAGTATTTTTTCTAGATTCGGTTGAGCGTTTTCACGATAAGGGAATGAAGTGGTCGATAGATGACTGGAGCGCAATATTTTGGCACGAAGTCTTTCATAATTTTCAAGACACATTGTATTCACCCGAGTTAGTGGTGGCGAATGTCACGGATTTTTCTCATCTAAAAGTTCACGTCAAATCAGAGAAATTCTTGGATAAAATTAGAAAAGAACAACGGATTGTTATGCGCGCATTGAAAACCAGTGACCTAGCAGCTAAAAGAAAGTTGGTTTGCGGAGATTTCATCAATGCGCGAAAGCATCGTTACCGGAGCATGACCAAAGATGCAGTTGTGTCCGAGAGGTTCTATGAAATTTCAGAGGGGACTGCACGGTATACGGAAGAACTCATGTCTGTTCAGGCGGGTAAATTTTTTTTGAATGCAGCGGAACATGAAAGATTCAAGTCGGAAGGGTTTGAGTTTTTCGCCAAGTATGCCGATCGCAATCCGGCAACTTACTATGAAAAGCTTGACGAGATGTCGCCCTCGATGCGGTACTTCTACAATACAGGATTCGGATTGGCTCTTGTTCTCGACCAAGTTGATCCACAGTGGAAGAAGACAGCATTTCAAACACGGGGATTTCTATTTGCCAAAATTGAAGAGTGGTGCAGAGATCGCAACTGAGGTTTCCCGCGAGTTCCCTGCATATCCCGAGATTTGCGTGGCGTTAAAATGAGATTTGTTGTCCCGTTGTTGTCCTGTGAAAACTAAGTTATTGTAATTGCAGTGGTTAGAGGAGCTGGCAGAGTTTCCACCATCTAAAAAAAAATAAAAAACCCTGGCCTTGTGCCGGGTTTTTTTATTTTTCCTAGCTCGGTTAAGGTGGTGGGAATCGAACCGGAGGAGCGACCTGCGGGGAGAGCGACCGAATAGGGAGCTCTTCGCGCGGGGCAGAAAATCCTGGAGGATTTTCTGAGCGACGTAGGCGGCCCGGAAGGTGGCTTCGCTGGATGCGAAGACGCCTGTAGGGGATTCCCACCACCTCCACCAAATTTTTGAACGAAAACTCGTCCGCAGTTCGTCCACCAGCTCAAATTAAAATGGGGCTGGTGGCAAAATCTGCTTGTGCGTCTGATGTTGCTCCGCCCAGTTGAGTCGGCGGGAGTCGAACAGATTCAGACTTCTACGCCTACCTAGAAGAGAATCTCTTTCGTAAAATGAAAAGTATCGCGATCGCGGCCGCCACCGTGGCGCAAACCTTTAACCAATCCAGTCCGTGAAGAGGAGTTAAATGAAGCGGCTCTGCCAGCCAGTTAATTTGAATGAGAAATACGGAGCAGAGGAGCGACACGGCCGCGATGATATTCGCCGTTCGCGACTTTCCCTTGGTTAGAAAAACGGCAAGACCCGCGCTCCAAAGAGGCAGAAGGGCCATTATCTTGGCTCGTCCATGATTTGCGTCAGAGTTTTCCGACAGACCAGTCACGAATGAAATGATGAGTGCGGTCGTTACAGCCAATCCGACAAGTAAAACAAGAAGAGCATCTTGTTTATCGAAAAATGAGACTCGCCGCTCGGGCGCACCGTCGTTCTCGGAAGTGGCTGCCTGCTGGAACGCGAACAGCGCCGTCGGATGAATGATCAACTCTAACCAAACAACGTGCGCCGGCAAGTAAAGGAGCGGGTAGCCTAGTAGAGGAACAACCGCAGCCGACAGTACGAAGGGAATATGGAACAGCAAAAGATACTCGAAGCTCAAACGCAGATTCGAGAAAAGCTGACGGCCCTCTCGAATCGCATTCACGATCGTTCTGAAGTTGTCGTCGCTCAAGATAATGGAAGAAACTTCTTTTGCGCTCCTCGATCCTCTGACTCCCATCGCGATACCAATGTCCGCAGCCTTGAGAGCCGGAACATCGTTCACTCCGTCTCCCGTAACGGCGACGATCTCGCCGAACGACTTAAGAGCTTCGACGACACGAAGCTTTTGTATGGGATTGCAGCGAGCAATAACATCCGCGCTCCGGAGGAATTCGGGGTTTGCCTTGAGCCAATCCGCCTCAAACTTTTCAGGATCAGCTTCCGCTGAGATCACGATGGGCTGCCCCTTTCCAAGCCCGACATCTTTTGCGATTGCGGCTGCTGTTTGAGGGTGGTCGCCGGTAATCATCAAAACTTTGATTCCATTTTTCCCACAATACTCGATCGCTGGGCGAACCTCTGGGCGCGCAGGGTCTTCGAAGGCTAGAAGACCCGCGAATTGAAACCCGGAATCCGGCTCGTTTCCGTCCCGCAGCTCAGCGGCCGTCACTTCACGAATTCCGACTGCTAAAAGCTTATGCCCCTCCCGCGCCCAATTCGTGGTCCGGTCGAGCCACTTATTTTTCTCCTCGCTCGAAAGCGCCGATTTCGACAAGATCGTTTCCGGCGATCCTTTCATTGCGCAAAATGCATGGCCTTGATTTTCGAAGAAGGCTGTTTCCCTCTTACGGTCTTCGGTGAACGGAATCACACTCGACCGTAGCGGAATCTTTAGGTCTCTTTCCTGTGATAAGGCAAAAATCGCCTGGTCAACTGGATCAGTGCCGTCAGGGTTCGAAGCCGCGCCAGCATGGGAAAGGACTTCTGATTCCGAGAGTGGGTTCGCTGCATCGACATGGGTCAGCTTGAGTTGGCCAGCCGTGATCGTTCCGGTTTTATCGGTACAGATTCGAGTGATTCGCCCGATATTCTCGACGGAGACCGCGCGCCGAACTAATGCTCCTCGTTTCGCCAGCCGGTAAACACCGACACCGAGGAAGAATGAGAAAACGACGGGAAACTCCTCTGGGATTGCGGCCACGGCGAGAGTCGCGGCACTTAGAAGCGCATCCAGCCATCCGTGCCCCTGGTAAACTCTGATAAAGGCGAGAATCAGGCAGAATGCGGCAGCGGCGTAGATGAGCCCTTTGGTTAACCTCGCGATCGAGTGCTGAAGGGCGGTGCGTTCGTGAGTGATGGCGGAGACCGACTGCACGATTTCGCCATAGGAGGTCTCTTTTCCCGTGAACAGAATTCGAAGGAGACCGTTTCCAGTCAGGACCCGAGTTCCGGCAAAGCCCAGCGATTCGGAATCGACGAGGACCTCTTGTGCGGCTCGAAAAGCGTCAAAGGGAATCGGTCTTTTGGTGATCGGAAACGCTTCTCCCGTCAGCACCGATTCGTCCACCTGGAGCGATTCAACGCTCTCCCAGAATCCATCCGCAGGAAGAAAATGATCCTCTGAATTCAGAACAACCAAATCGCCAGGAACGATATCGTGCGAATCAATTCGCAGGCGTTTACCGTCACGGATGACCAAGGCTTCCGCAGCTAATTGTCCCTTGAGGGACGCGGTCGATGCCTGCGTTCTCCAGTGGAGAAATGCATCCATGAAAAGCAATGGAATGGTCGCCAAGAAAAGAATGATCGCCTCTTGGCGATCGCCTACGAAAAAGAATGCCGTGCCGATGCCAACCAGGAACCAGATCATCGGGTCCTTGATGGTATCCATGAAAAGCTCAAGCCATGGGTTGCCGGTGCGTTCAATGATCGCGTTCGCTCCGAAGCGTGAACGCTGAGAGGTAACTTCAGTAGCGCTTAGCCCAGAAGGTTCGCCTTTTAGCCCGCCAAGAGTTTCAAGAGAGATTTTCTTTTTCACGGCCTTCTCTCTCTTCGCTAGGACCTAAAAGATCTTCCAGGAAAAATGCCGCGAGCTCCGAGCGGCCGGATAGGCCCGACTTCTCGTAGATGGCTGTGGACTGTGCCCGCGCGGTCTTTTCTGACGTCTTTCGGATCTCCGCGATCTCTTTGAGGCTCAATCCTTTCAAGAGAAGAAAGGCGACTTCTTTCTCGGAGATTGTCAGTTTCCAAGACGTCAGTTGCCTTTCGATTTCTTGGGAGAGACCTTCAATGTGGACTCGGGCTTGTTTTCGCCATTGTTCGGCCTCAGCTTGGAGGCCGCTCGATTTGAGAACTTCCGCAGCCAAGGATCGCTTCAGTGCGAATGAGCCTCGCAGAAGGAACAGAACGCCCGCGAGAGCGGCCAACGCTACAAATCCTTCCGCAGCTAAATGCCACCAACGGGCGCCCTCACTAGAGTCTGTGATGAGGTCGGTTCCGACAAAGATGGCGGTTCCTAGGAGGATCGCTATTATGACCCAGCGTTCTCGGTTGTTCATGCGGGCGCCTTTCTAGTCGTCATCGTCTTCGTGCTCGGCGCTTTCCTTTGCGTTTCCGTGTTGTTCCGCGGACTCATTCTCTCCAAGTTGGAGTTCCACACCAAAGACACTGGTCGTTGCCTGAGCGGCATCGTAGTTCTTATAGATGTGAAAGGCAAATAGGCCAATGATTCCCGCCATTCCCATAGCAACCCAACGGTGGGAGCTCGCTATCGGTGGCGCTCCCTCTTCGTTGTCTTTCTTTCCATGAATCATACTGAGTGCGATTCCATCTCGGTGACGAAGGCTGTGAAGAACGACGCCTGCAACGTGCGCAACCGCGACAAAAGCGAAGGCGTTTGCCATCAGCTCATGGATGTCTTCAAAGGCCTCTTTTTGGCCGGACGCCATGAGGTAGCCAGTGGCGCCAAGCCCGAGCGCGAGACCAATCATTGCGCCTGCCGCCCAGGCTGAGGCTGGGTTGTGTGCGAAGTACGTTCGCCCTTTCGTGCTTAAGATTTCGCGGAAGTACTCAATCAACCGCAAGGGGTTCAGTGGGAACGATGAAAAACGGGCATAGCGAGATCCAATGATTCCCCAAACAACACGAAGCAGCGTTGTGACGAATAGGGTCATTCCCAACAGCATGTGCTGAGAAAACCAGGGGGATTCATCATCGGTCAGCTTTGCGATCGCAAAGGCAGCGATGAAGAGTCCGGCAAACAGCCAGTGAAAGAGTCGTGTAGGTAGATCGTAAACTTTTGCTTTGTCCATGGGGCCTCCCTTTACATGTCTCAATAATGGGTATGGCCCGGAGTTTTGTCCATGGGGCAAATGCCCAATGACCAGTAAAAACAATGGCTTAAGGCTTATGCCCCATGGCCAAATCGAGCCTTCGGAAGCATCTTTGGTGAAAGGGCAACGGTGCCCCAATCAACCAAGGAGTGTTCTATGAGAATCGTAACAATACTGACCGCCCTGCCGCTTTTGCTGAGTACCCCTGCGTTCGCCAAAAAGAGCTGCACGGAAGAGCCCAAGTCCAAGTGGATGACCGAGGAGGCCTTCAAGAAGAAGGTCACAGACGAGGGTTACAAGATCAGAAAGTTCAAGCAACCCGGCACTTGCTACGAAATCTACGGCACAGACAAAGAGGGCAACGATGTCGAGATCTATTTCAACCCCGTGGACGGCAGCATCGCGAAAAAAAAGTGAAATCAAATGCGGGGGGCAACTGCCTCCCGCCATTTTCCTGAAGAGGGAGTGACATGCTAATAGCGATTTTTCTCGGGTTGTTTGGAGTCTGGGTGGCTTTTCTGACCGCGATTCGGTTTTTACTTGAGCATATCCCGAAGAATGGAGAAGCGTGCGGAAAGCGGGAAGAAAATCTGGCTGAAGCGGGCCGCTGCGTACCGAAAGCTCTCGTTAAGTCGAGCTGCTGCTAAATGGCCCCGAACATAGTAGATTGGAGCCAATGAAAACGTCTTCCTCGCTAACTGCATTTTCGCTGCTTCAGAGCCCTACGCGCTTTTTGTTCTTTACGGGAAAAGGCGGGGTGGGGAAGACATCGGTTTCGACTGCTACAGCCATTCACTTGGCGGACGAGGGCAAGAAAGTGCTGCTCGTGAGCACCGATGCTGCTTCAAACCTCGATCAGATGCTCGGAATCGAGCTTCGCAATACTCCAGTGCCGGTGCCCGGTGTTCCCACTCTCTCGGTTCTAAATATCGATCCCGATAACGCTGCCGAATCTTATCGCGGGCGCGTGATCGCCCAGATGGAAGGTAGCCCAGAGGAAGAAGTCTCGGTCGTGAGGGAACAGCTCTCGGGTGCCTGCACGACCGAGATCGCAGCTTTCGATGAGTTTTCGAGCTTGCTCGCGGGTGGCTTCGAATCCTACGACCACGTGATCTTCGATACAGCCCCCACCGGGCATACCTTACGGCTACTGAGCCTCCCTAAGGCATGGACAGGATTTCTAAAAGACAATGACCGGGGAGCTTCGTGCCTCGGGCCTCATTCCGGTTTAAAAATGCAGGAGTCGAGATTTCAGGCCGCTCTTAAAACCTTGAGCGATCCCGTACATACGACGGTGGTGCTCGTAGCTCGGCCCGAAAAGGGCGCCATCGCGGAGGCAGCGAAAACGTCAGCAGAGCTAAAATCTCTTGGGCTCAGCAATCAGCGTCTCGTCGTGAACGCGGTTTTTAGGGCCACCGATCCGACGGACGAGATTGCCGTTTCTCTTGAGCGTGTCGGAGCCGAGGCACTTGCCTCGATGCCAGACTCTCTGGCCGCACTTCCGCGGGATTCAGTCTCGTTGCGGCCCTTCGATACCGTTGGGTTAGCATCGCTTCGAAAGCTGCTGTTTGAAGCTCCGGTTCTTTCTAAGAATGCAGGACCGAGCCGTCTTTCCACGGCGGTCGATACGTTTCCTGGCCTGGCAGAGCTTGTCGCAACTCTCGCGCAGAAAGAGCGTGGTCTCATCATGGTCATGGGCAAGGGCGGGGTAGGGAAAACCACCATCGCTGCCGCATTGGCCGTTGGGCTCGTTAAACAAGGAAAGAGCGTCCACCTCAGTACCACCGATCCTGCGGCTCACCTTGCGATGACCTTGGAGGGCGAACTTGGAGGCCTAAAAGTAGATCGGATTGATCCCAAGGCGGAAACCCAACATTACGTCGACAAGATCATGGCTACGAAAGGCGCGAAGCTCACCCAAGCAGAGCGTGATTTGATGTTGGAGGATCTTCAATCACCTTGTACCGAAGAGGTGGCCGTGTTTCACGCATTCTCCAGAATTGTAGCAGAAGCGCGGAGTTCTTACGTTGTGCTCGACACCGCCCCAACCGGTCACTCGCTCCTTCTCATGGATGCCACCGGGGCCTATCACAGGCAGATGGTGCGCGAATTAAAAGGCAAGGTCACCACGCCTCTCATGCGGATTCAGGACCCCGATTATACTCAGATCATCCTCGTCACTTTGCCTGAGACGACGCCGGTCACGCAGGCGTCGGAACTTCAGGATGATCTTCGTCGAGCGAATGTGGAACCCTTCGCTTGGGTGATGAATAAGAGCGTGCTCTCTACGGGCACGAGTGATCCTGTTCTCGCCGCTCGCCTTGACGGAGAAAAGCTCCAAATGGAAAGAGTCGAAGTCGGCCTCGCGAAGCGGCTTTTCGTTGTGCCTTGGCTCGCTCGCTCTCCCGTCGGCGTGGAAGCGCTTTCGATGCTCGTTCGCTCCCGATCCGGATAGGTTAATTTCGCGCAGGCAGTAGCATCGCACGGCCCCATTTGGAGGACTGCGAGTCTTTCAGTAGCTGGATCTGCGCCACCCGAATCGCGTGATTCAGGCGGGGGAGCTGCCCGGCGGCGGCGGCCAGAAGAACGACGTAGAGTGCGGCTTCGACAAGTTTACGTGACACCATAATGACCTCCTCAGGTCTCGGTTTTTGATTGTTGATGACGTTTGATGACGGCGTTGACGGAACTGTGGAACCACCGTTTGCCCATCCGAGTAGGAATTTTTTGTTGATTCAGCTGGTCGGCGATGACCCTGGCTCTTGCGAGTGGGTTCGACAAAAATCGCAGGAGGCGATTTTTGGACGTGAGCCATAGGCGAACGCCCGGAGCGTAGCGGAGGGTGAGGGGCAGGAGCCCCGAATCATTCCCACCACCTCCACCAATAATTCATAGTAAATAGAACCCTCGAGCATTCGTAAGAAGCTCGAGGGTCTAGGCCTGAGTATGGGTTCTAAATTCTACCAGTTTTCCGGAATCGGCTTACTGCGCAGATCCACGTTGTGCTCGAGGTACGCCTTTAAGCAGCAAAGCATATGCATCCATCCGCCTGCATTGTCATAAGAGTTGGCGAGTCCGGCGGGAATGGTTTTCCAGGTGCCTTCCCGTACCCTTACTACAGTGCCTTTTTCCTTTTGGTCATCTAAGTCAAACTGCACGGTGGTGGAGTATTGCTCGTCATGAGTGGGCCAGCGGAATACTAGGCGCGTGGGGGATTGGCATTCGACGATTTCTATGGGAACCGTCTTGGGGTGATCGCTCCACTGCCAAGTTGGTTTAGCGCCTTTTTCAAGCATACCTTCCGCTCGCGAGGTGAAGTAACGGTTCAAATGCTTGGGCGAAGTAATGGCTTCAAAAACCACCGCCGCGGGTTTCATGATTCGGATGGTCTGGTCGATCTCAAATTTCATTTCTTTGTCGCTCATGGGTTCTCCTTAAAAATTTGACTGATCACCATATATGTTATAAAAATATAACATGTCAAGCGGGAAGAAAAAAGCTGAATTGGAATCGGCTCAGGAAAAGGTGTTTAAGGCGATGGCCGATCAGACGCGCCGCGAGATTCTGGATTTTCTACGGGAGAAGCCCAGAACAACCGGCGAGATTTGCACAGAAATCCGCGAATTGGATCGATGCACGGTTATGCTGCATTTGCGAGTGCTGGAACAGGCCGATCTCGTGATCGTGCGACGGGAGGGGCGCGTTCGCTGGAATCACTTGAATATAGATCCTATCCAACAGATTTACCGCCGTTGGATCAAGGCATATGCCGAGCCTTCAGCGCACTTGTTGTCGAAGCTTAAGGAAGAGCTTGAGGCGGTATAGGAATAATGGGTTCTAAATTCGGCCCACCACCACCATTTACTACTGGAATCAATGATTTCAATGGGTTACAGATTTTCGTCAACCGAATTTACCCTCGATTGGCGCTCTTCGTTTCCCTCCAGTTCCCGTGATATCCCTGTGGATGTTGTCCCAGCACACTATCTTTATAGTGTCAGTATAGTGTGCTAATATTGTCTTATGGCTCATTGAGAATTTGTCGAGTGGTTGCTGTTTTGGATTCAGGAGCATACTCGCTTTGTTTTTGAATGGGACGAGGGCAATCGAACAAAGAGCGCGGTGAAGCATAAGGTTTCACTGGAAGAGGCGGAATCTGTTTTCAAGATCGGACTAGCTCTTCCACTTGGTGTGCAGATAAGCCCAAAAGTAGCGGAAGAGCGATTGGGAATGGTCGGACCGCCAAATACAGGAAGGCTTTTACAAATCGCCTTTGTTTTACGCGAAGGACGAGTACGAGTTATTAGTGTTCGTCCGGCGCATAGAAAGGAAAAGAAGCAATATGAAGAAGTATTACGCAAAATCGCTGAAAGAATATGAGAAGCCGTTCCAGTTTGAAGCGGAAAAAATTTTGGCAGCAATGCGCAGATTCAAAGATTCCAAGAAGAAACCCACTAGCGTAGCGCTAGGGGAGGAAACGATTAAGGATCTAAAGAAAATTGCTGAGAAACAGGGAATTCCCTACCAAGTATTGATTCGTGTTTTGATTTTGGATGGTCTTGAGCGCCTAAAAAAGGCGGCGTAGCTCATGCGAAGAACGAACAAGAAGCTCTTACTCAATTGCGCGCATCTAAGAAAGGCTTATGAAGCTAGCATTTTGGGTAATATGAAAGTGCCTGAAGATGCGCAGCCGCAATTCGCCAAGCAGGATATCGAGAGACGATGGATACCAGTCCAGGAATTCCGGAATGAAGTGTTACCTATAAGTCAGGAAAGACAATTCATAGAGTCTTTTCATTTCTAACCGCCGATTGAGCGGTTAAAGATCTCGTAAATACCAGACTCTTCGAGAAAATCTCCCATATAGGAAGGTGACGAGGAAGAGGTGCGCGAGTGAAACACCTGAATCAGAGTATCAAGCTGCTCTCTCCGGATCCTTTCCAGCAAGCCTGGTTGGTCAAATAGGAGTGGATCTTGGCTCCAATCGTAGAGCAACATTTTTATGCTTTGATTGTCTCTAATGTATGCCTCGAGCCTTTGCGAAGGAATCTGTGCGAGAACTGTTTTGATTTCAGGTCGTGCATTTTCTATCAGAGCTTTCAGTGGTTGGTTGTACCAACTCGTCTCGAGTGCTCGTTGCGCACTACTACCCGAATGAAAGCGCTGAAGCCAAGTTTGAATTCTTTCGGGAGGCACACCATATTCCTCGGTAACAAGGGAGTGTTGGAGCGAGTCTAAAAGCTTTTTGTTTTCTTCTATGTCGTATCGCGTGTCGATATCACGGACTTCAAAACCAAAGAGCCCGGGTTGGTCGTAGGTATCGTGTCCTCGGAATCCCACAAAGGCTGGTTTTAAGCTATCGCCTATATCAATGACATTGCCCTCGGCATACTGAACAAAGTAGTCAGCCACTTTACCCAGGTTTTCGGGGGTGAGGCTGGCAAATTGGATGACTTCTTCAGTGGCATCCATCTGAATTGATCGGATGGCACTGCTGGTTTCTACGATGGCGCGCATTTCCGCAACCAAATTTGCGCGGCGGTAGAATTCCGCGATTCGGGTACTTTCCAGACGAACATTCGTTTTTAGTTTCTTTACTGGAATTGGCGCCACGATATGGACGTGTTGAGAAGTCGCCTCATGACCTAAAGCTCTTTGAAAAATGCGGGCTTGTTTGCTCATAGTACCGGCGCTTTGATTGGCGCGAAAATGCAGCTCTACTTCTTTAGGCGTCTGCGCTATGCCACCATACTCTACCTCACATAAAGTGCCGCAGAGCTGGATCTGGTGTTTGCCGGCTGGATAGGTGATACCGAGGAATGTTGTTTCTTCAGGAAAGGCGAGCGTGACTTCGTCGCGTACGCGGATGCCGGGGAGCCGACGGTCTTCAAAGAATGAAGTTTTTTTCATGGCGGTTGCATGTCTAAGTATGGATCGCTTTTGATTCGCGTTTAAACTATCCCATTCCAACTGACGGAGCTTGGCAAAGTTTGATACTCCAAATTCACTGAGCACGGCTTGGCTCACCTGTTTGGCTCCGACGGCATCAAAAATAGCATCGAGCCGGCCGGTTTCCGTGGTGAGGATCATAAGCACCCAGTCATTGTTTGTCATTTCGAGTTCAACCGCTGTGTCGTGCTGCGGACGTGCGAGCGCGCGGAAGCCTAGAAGGCACGAGGCATAATCTGCTGCCGGTGCAATTGTCGGAAAGAGAAATGCCGCTAGCAGGTAAGTAATTTTGCACCAAGGTCGTAGCATAGCTTTTTTCTTATCGGCCTTGGCACTAGTTCGGATTAGATTTTGTTTATGGAATGGGAGTTTTGCCCATTTTTTAGAAATAAATTTTGTGGAAATAAAGAAAGTCCAGTTGGCCGTCTCTGGGATCTAAAAAGGTAAAAAAGAAGGAAAGCACATTGACCCTATCCAGCAGATTTATCGGCGTTGGATTAAAGCATATACCGAACCTTCGGCGCACTTGTTATCGAAACTCAAAGAGGAGCTCGAGGCGATGTAGGAAAAATGGTTCAAAATCCGCCTCACCGCTTTCCAAAATGTTCGAACCAGGATCCGCTAAGAGCGGAAGTTTTTTACGGTTATCCGATCGGACCTTCTCAGCAAGCATCTCTAGTGGACGCAATTATCTAATACTTCACTCGGCGTGGATTCAGATAGGTTGACTTCCCAAAAAGGCGCGCTCCAATTGTGGCCTGTTGCAATGGATATTCCGACAACAGCACCTGCAAGGTCGGTTGAGACAACCATATTGCAGACATAGGCAAGGTCTCCCACGGTTCTGAACCCGCCAATCTGGAAAAGAATCAGGTTATTTTGAACCTCGCCGTAGACAACAGCGCGAGTGGTGCCGCCACCCATCACCCGTTTGATTTCAGATTTGGCATTTGCCATACCCAAATCTAGTTCGGGTTGCTGAGTCGTAGTAACGGCCACGGCATAGTTCGAAAAAAATGAGATTAGGGCTACAGTAAAAATAGTGCTTAAGGTTTTCAATGGGTCTCCCCCGGTTGAGTCATTGTGTTCGACTGGCGTCTATATATATCAATGGCGGTTACTATGAAACTCAATCTTTGATAGGGATGCCATAGTAGTTACTTATGTTTACATTGATCTCGTCATGAAATTCAGCGACCAAAAATCAAATCCATCTCGCTCATAAGTTCGTCATTCACTCGGCCACAGTAACAGAGATTTTAAGCTTATCTAGATAGCCGATAATCTTTACATGCAAAATACACATACTAAAAATGATATTTTATCAATTTAATTAATGCCCGCACTAAGAGAGAAAGATGACTCCCGAATAATCGGGAGATTCTGGAGGAAATATGAAACTAGAAAAAATCGTAATTGCGTCGCTATTGGGTGGACTTACCCTAATTTCTTCAGCTAACGCCCAAGTGAGAATTTGTGAAAGCGACGGCAACGGCATGCCAGCCAAGCTCGAGTTCCGACCATTCGCTCCAGGACGACAAGAAGCGTTGGTAATGGAATACCAGGGCCGGAATGTATTGAAAGATCCACTATCGGTATTCAATCATATGGGCATAGTTTTTTTTAGAGGAGAAAGTGGCATCACCTTCAACGCCTATGAGGACTTCGATGAGTTCTACGTTACCGTTTCCGTCTTCGGTGGTCAGCCCGTAGTAACCGCCCGAGGCCACTGTCGACCCAAGGAGTGAGAGAAATTCGATTCCAACTAAGGAATACGACCAGTGCCAAATTCACTTGGTAGTTGATGGCTCGAAGGAAGGCCCGTTTTCCGTAGCGGGCCTTTTCGTTTGTCCGCAAAATCGACGCAATCGTGCCTACTAAGTTCCACGAACAATCGGCGGATGCTCGGACAAACCAGCCAGCTCAGCCAGGTCGATATGTCCTTTCCCCCAGGAAGCCGTTATACCATTTGGTGTCCCCTCCTTGGGGGCGGGGGCATCTAGCCAAAGAGCAAGGAAATTTGCCGGCCAGGGAGCCCTCACATTTTTTTGCACACGGCATGTAGATTGAATCGCATGACCGAGTTAGAGTGCGCAGGAGGAGATTTCTAATGTTGAAAGCGTACGCCTGCATCTGGTCCAACAAAAGCGCTGCCGAGATGGTGAAGTTCTATAAATCTGTCTTTAAGGGCACCAAAGTTGGTAAGTTTTCTTACTGGGGCGAAAATCCCAGGGGTATCAAGGAAGGTTCGGTCCTCACCGCGCACATTACCATTTTGGGGCAAAAGCTCATGCTCTTGAATGGGTACGTGGAGATGCCCTTCAATGAATCTATTTCATTTATCGTTCCTTGCAAAACCCAGCGGGAAATTGACAATTATTGGAAAAAGCTAACGGCCGGTGGCGGCAAGCCAGTGGAATGTGGCTGGTTGATTGATAAGTTCGGCGTCCGCTGGCAGATCACGCCCGCAGACTTCGACAAGTGGAACACCTCCAAAAATAAGGCGAAGAAAGAAGCCGTGATGAGCGAGATGTGGAAGATGCAAAAACTCGACATCAAGAAACTGAAAGCGGCCTTCGACAACGCTTAGGTTAAAGGCGCGTCCCGCCTCCACCATCTTTAAAATTCCAGTCGCGTAGGGAGCCCATATCCTAACGGGCCAATTCATCAAGGATAGGGCAATCTGGCCGGCTATCGCCGCGACATGATTCGGCAAGCTGCCTCAGGGCTTTTGCCACTGAATCAAGTTCTGCGATCTTCTGTTCAAGCTGCGTCACATGGAAAAGGGCCAGTTTTTTTACATCGGAACTGGCTCTCGAGCGATTGCGCCATAGGCCGACGAGTTTTTTGATTTCCTTCATCGAGAAACCAAGGCCCCGCGCATGCTTCACAAACTTTAATATGTGAATGTCTGAGTCGGAATAGACGCGGTAGCCCGACAACGATCTAGCAGCTTTTGGCACGATTCCTATGCCTTCATAGTGACGTATCAATCTTGCGTTCACTCCAGACGCTTTTGCAGCTGCGCTAATGTTCACTATTGCCTCTCTAGCCGAAGATGATTACCCATAGCACTCTAGCATAACCTTCTAAAGAATTGGAACCTTACCTATTGACCTTCCAACCATTGGAAGGCGCATGGTACTTCTTAGGTAATTCTCTGGAGGCTGTGCCTCGGAAGGCGGTTCATATGAAGATTTTAAAAACGGTAGTAGCGGCAGTCTTACTTTTCAACGGTCAATTTGTCTTTGCGCATGGGGAAGACAAGCCTGGGCCGCATGGCGGATTCATTCGCATGCCCGGAGCCTTTCATACTGAAATCGTTCCTGTTGCGAAGAACAAGCTAAAGGTCTTTTTGCTCGACATAAACTGGAAGAACCCAACCGTGCTCCATTCCACCATCAAAGTTTCTTTCTCCGGTGAAAAAGCATCGGAAGCAAAATGCAAAAAAGAGCAAGAGGCTTTTCTTTGTCTATTTGATGAGTCCATAGATTTGAAGGCGCCCGGCAAGCTGCTGGTCGACTCGACAAGAGAAAAACAGCGAGGAGTGGTCGTTGAATATTCGACCCCGCTAAAATTTTAAGAGCTGCAAAGGGCACAAGCAATGGCACACTCTCACAATCTTCACCACCACGACAGCTGCTGCGGAAGCAAAACGCAGACGATGCCTCCACTGGTCACAGATCCCGTTTGCGGAATGAGTATCGATCCGAAAACAGCAAAGGGAGGAGTGAGCAGCTTTGCGGGACAGGAATATTTTTTCTGCAATCCGAAGTGCAAAACAAAATTCGATGCGAACCCGCAAGGATACGTTCACAAGCACGCAACGCCAAAGAGCATTTCCGCCGCCGAAAAAGATCAAACCTACATTTGTCCCATGCATCCGGATATTCGCCAGAAGGGCCCGGGGAGTTGCCCCATCTGTGGCATGGCGCTAGAGCCAGAGACGGTATCTATAGACGAGGAGGCAAACCCGGAACTGGTCGATTTCACGCATCGCCTTAAGGTCAGTGCGGCCCTTGCCATTCCGTTGTTGGTCTTCGCGATGTCCGATTTGATTCCTGGCCAGCCGGTACAACACGCAATGCCCCACTGGCTTTACGCGGGCATCCAGTTCTTGCTCGCCACCCCCGTTGTGCTCTGGGCCGGGCGCCCGTTTTTTGCAAGAGGCTGGGCCTCCCTCCAGTCGCGCAACCTCAATATGTTTACACTCATCGCGCTCGGAACCGGGGTTGCCTATCTTTTTAGCCTGGTCGGAACCTTCTTTCCTCAAGTCTTTCCCGAAAGCTTGCGGGTTCACGGTGGTATGGTTCCTCTCTACTACGAGGCCGCGGCCGTGATTACGGCACTTGTTCTCCTGGGCCAGGTTCTGGAGCTGAGGGCCCGAAGCCAAACTGGAAACGCAATCAGAGCGCTACTTGGCTTGGCACCGAAGACTGCTAGGAGAGTCACAGCGGACGGAAAGGAAGAAGACATTCCTGTGGACCACATTCACTTAGGCGATCTTTTACGAGTTCGGCCCGGCGAAAAAGTTCCGGTCGACGGCGAGGTAACCGATGGCCGCAGTGTTGTTGACGAGTCGATGATCTCGGGGGAGCCAATCCCGGTGGCAAAAGAAGCTGGCAGTAAAGTGACGGGGGCCACCGTGAATTCCACTGGTTCATTCGTTATGCGCGCGACGAAGATCGGCTCAGATACGCTCCTTTCGCAGATCGTGAAAATGGTTTCGCAAGCTCAGCGAAGCCGCGCTCCGATTCAGAAGCTGGCTGATACCGTTTCGTCTTACTTCGTGCCCGCCGTCGTACTCGTGGCGGTCGCAACGGCGCTTATTTGGTATCTAGTGGGCCCGGAGCCCAGGCTGACCCACGCGATCGTAAATGCCGTAGCCGTTCTTATCATTGCTTGCCCCTGCGCATTGGGTCTTGCGACTCCGATGTCGATTATGGTCGGCACTGGCAAGGGGGCTTCCCAAGGCGTCTTGATCAAGAATGCCGAAGCCCTGGAGCGTCTGGAGAAAATTACTACCCTCGTGGTCGATAAGACGGGAACGCTGACCCTTGGGAAACCGAAACTGACCCAGGTAATAGTTTTGCCGGGATTTGCAGAACGCGAGGTACTCGCGCTGACGGCTTCCTTGGAAAAATCAAGTGAACATCCTCTGGCGGAAGCCATTGTCTCGGGAGCGAGTGAACGCGGAGCTCAGCTCAGCACGGTTTCTGACTTCGATTCCGTGACCGGGATGGGCGTCAAAGGCACTGTTCAAGGTCGGGTGGTTCTAGCCGGCAATAAGCGGTTTCTCGAGAGATTTGGGGTGAAGAGCGATGAGCTCTCAGCAATCGCAAAAGAACTTCAGGCAACGGGACACGGGGCAATGCTCGTGGGAATCGACGGGAAACCGGCCGGGGTGATCGCGGTCAGAGACCCGATCAAAGAAACTTCAAAGCCCGCAATCGAATATTTCCATAAGCAAGGCATTGAGGTGGTGATGCTGACCGGAGACAACAAGCACACCGCCGAAGTGGTTGCTCGAGAGCTTGGAATTGATCGAGTGGAGGCAGAAGTATCGCCTGATCAGAAGAACGAGGTGATTCGCAAATTTCAATCTCAAGGAAAGCGGGTCGCGATGGCTGGTGACGGCATTAACGACGCTCCGGCTCTGGCCCAGGCCGACATCGGCATTGCAATGGGTACCGGAACGGATGTTGCCATGGAAAGTGCCGGTGTAACCCTTGTAAAGGGGGATCTCACCGGAATCGTGCGGGCCCACCGCCTGAGCCAGCAAACGATGAAGAACATCCGCCAGAATCTCCTATTCGCTTTTGGCTACAACATACTAGGGGTGCCGATTGCGGCAGGTGTTCTGTATCCATTTTTCGGGCTCTTACTGAGCCCGATGCTTGCAAGCCTTGCGATGAGCTTCAGCTCCGTCTCGGTGATTGGAAATTCTCTGCGGTTAAGGTCAGCAAAAATCTAATAGGCGGGTTTATTTGGGATGTCGCTAGACCGCATTCATAGGGAAGTGCGGTTAAAGATCATGCGCGGGAACCTCTACCTAGTCGATGAAAAAGCTTTTCCGAATTTCCTTCACATGTTCGGATGAATCGAAGATCACCCATCTTTGATCAAAGTCCGCGCTTCCCGTGTCTTGCCAGGTGTAGATCCAGAGGCATCCAAAGTCGCCGCAGCTTTTCCGAATAGGATCGCCCAAAAGCGCGAACACTTCGGCGGCCGCCATTCCGATTCGAAGTCTTGAAAATGCAGATTCTTTGAATCCTGGCGTCCACACAGTCCCTTCGAAAGGAGTCATTAGCGTTCGCCAATAGGCCTCTTTGAGGTTGTATCCGAAACGAAAAGAGTTGATTGCCACTGCCACGGGGAAAAAGAGTATGCCGAAAGCAATCGCAAATCTAAGCGCTTTCATGCCTGGCATTTTACCATTTGTGGACCCTATTCTCAAATGGAGCGCCGCAAGGAACACGCCAATATCCTTACGTCAGATCCACTATACCGTTCTCCTCTCAAACTAAGAGGTAGAGGTTATATGGATCGGAGCGCACTAAACGTTTTTTTTTCATGGCTGGGCACCTAAGATTCGTCTCGCCGCTTCGCCTAATTAATAGTATGTAGAGCCATAACCTGGCTATGAAGGAGACTCGTATGAAAAATTTTATGGCAGCATTTATCGGTAATATGGATTCGATCAAGAAGTGGGATGCCCTCGACGAAAAGACGCGCAAACAACGCGAGCAGGAGGGGATTGCCGCTTGGCACTCGTGGGGAGAAAAGAACCAAAAGGCAATTGTGCAAATGGGGGCTCCCCTTGGAAAGACGAAACTGGTGAATGAAAAAGGAGTGGCCGATACAAAAAACGAGCTAACCGCGTTCACGGTGGTGCAGGCGGAAACCCATGAGGCGGCGGCAAAGATGTTTCTAAATCATCCGCATTTTACGATCTTCCCCGGTGATCGCATCGAAGTGATGGAATGCCTACCGCTTCCTGGCTCGCAGGATTGACGATCCTGAAATCATCGGAAAAATCATAAGAAGAGTGGAGGGGCGCGGGGTGGATTTTATTTTGGAGATTGAATGATGAATGCAAATGAATCCTATCAGATTGCACCAAACCACGTGGCCTTACTTGTTCCTTCCGTGCGCAAAGCTGCCGATTTTCTTCGTCGCTTTGAATTTCAGATAGGCCCGGAAGAAGAGTTTGACGGGGAAGGAACGAGAGAAATCTACGTGGAGTTCGGCAGAAGCAATGCCCTCCTGCTTTTGGAGCCGTTTAAACCTGGCGCTTACCAGAGAGCAATGGAAAAGCGGGGGCCGGGTCTGCATCACTTGGCCATCGACGTATCGAATTTAGATCAGTTCCTGGCTTCATTGCCAGAAGGTGGCTGGTCTCTGCACCAAATTAGTTCGAAGACCATCGAGAAAACCAGAACCGCTTGGCTCTATCGCCGAGGATTTCCCAGCTTGATAGAGGTTCATGAACGAGAAAAGCTTAACTCAGCACCGCTGTTCGTGAACAAACTTACTCTTCCGATTGAAGGAAAAGCGACGAACGAACTTACTGGAGCGGTGGGGCTAGATAAAATAATTGAATTGGGTGCCCAAGAAGTTGGGTTTATTTTTGAGGGGAAGTATAGAGTTTCGATGGCGGACCTCGTCTGAGGATATGTTTGTGGACATAGAATTTGTCCTGCCATGGCCGCTTTACACTTCGAGTGGAAGCTAGCTGGCATGCCAAAGACCCAGGTGGCTGCACGCTCACCTAAGGGAGTCATTTAGCTCAATAATTTCAATAGGCTTAGTGAGGGTGTCCATTCTCGGTGCACTTGTCTTTATCATTGCAGGTGAATTTTTTCATAGTTCAGATAAACTCGGCGTCCCAGTGAATTTGAGGAGGCTCCAAAATGAAAGTATTGATCGCGCTTCTACTGTCTTTTGCCGCGAGCTTTACCGCGAAAGCGGCAGTTACAATCGACAACTACGGAACTTCTGCCTCTTCTGAGAGTTTGATGTGGTGTGAGAACACTTCGGTCGCAAACATTTTCGAGGCATACCGATTAGCTCTTAAGAATATCGAAATCGTAAAAGCACGTTTATCTGCAATCGATCCGCAAAGTTCAGATGCAGCCGCCTTGCGGGCCCTGCTTCCAATCTTAGAGGCTTCAGTAGTGACGGCCCGTGATCGCGCTATGCGGATTGAACAGGAATTCCAGCTTTCAAGTCAAAATATGATATATGCGAACCTTTCGGTTAGCCAAGAGTATCAAATCCCAGCTGATAAATTCAAAAACTTGAGTGGTGTAAATGTTATTTCCATTAATCCTTCAGAGCCTGAAGGTGCCGTTGTCAGGGTGCGTCCTGCCATTGCCCACATTGAAATTGTTGGATCATACCTATTTTGTAGTGAGTATTTGAAAGCCAACCGAAATTTGGAAGCAACCATTCGAGCCTTGGTAAACAATTTGTTTGTGCCATAACCTGGTCCGCATTTAGCGGAACAAAAGGCACTCCGATAGTAGCGGCTGAGTCGGCGCATTCTTGCCAGCTTCACTGCGGACGATATAGGAGCATTGATATGAAGTATATAGTTGTCGGTTTTCTCTTTTTGACTTCTTTCTCTGTTCACGCAACTGATTTTTGCCAAGACTACAAAGATGGAATTCGGACCTATTCGAACCTTCTTGAAGTTGCCTCTATTGCCTCCGAAATGGACTGGGATCAAGACGGGCTGATGAATCGTGATGAGTTAGCGAATGGGTCTAATCCATGCTTTAACGACACAGAGAGGGATTCAGATCACGATGGTCTTATTGATTTGTTTGAAGAAAAATTAGGTAAAGGCATTTTTATAAAACTCGATCCCATAAAGCGCGACACTGATGCAAACGGCATTGAGGATTTGGTCCAGGTATGTGCTCTTACAGGGGAAGATAGAGAAAGAATGACTATCGCCGCTGAACTTATGGGTGATATTTATCCCGCAATGAAATCTTATTTCGATCTCGCTGCTCTTTGCGGAATTTAGCCCCTTTGGTGAAGGGGATGGTCAACCGGACTCTTATTTTCCCAGCAATAGTAGTCGCTTTTTTGCTCGACCGGTGATTTTATTTTCTCTAGATTTTACGCGAGTTCCATCAGAATGTGGTCTCGCTAGATAGAGAATATTTATGAAATTGAGTTTGGTAAAACCTTCAGTTGAATACAAAGAAAGTTTTTTGGCTGCTCTTCAAGAGTTTCAAAAGGAAGGCTTGCCGTGGGTCATGGACATTGATCCGGACCAGCTTTCCAGAGACTTTGAAGATTTTGTGGCGAAAGAAAACTCAAAAATGACGCTTTGGACTGAGGCGCCACCTGTCCCCCAAACAGAGCTTTGGGCAGTTCTTGATAAAGAGTATGTGGGAAGGATTGCTATCCGTCACCAACTCAATGACGATCTTAAAATCATGGGCGGGCACATTGGGTACGACACCCGCCCGAGCTTTAGGGGGCGTGGCATAGCAAGTTCTATGTTGGCTCAGGCACTTCCTATTGCGAGATCTTTGGGCATCTCCGAAGCACTTCTAACTTGTAACGACACAAATGTGCCCTCCATACGGATTATTGAAAAATGTGGCGGTGAGCTGCGCGAGAGAAAGCCTCAGTCGCCCAATGGTCCGATGAAACGGTACTACTGGATTCAGCTTTAGTTGTGATAGCTGCGGCCTTATTTTCCTAGCTCGGCTAAGGCGGGTCCCACAGTAACCAAGAATTTCTATCATCCTATTATTAAGCAATGCATCTACGTGGCTCCAAAAGAAATGGTTCTCATGGAAATAGACCCGTTATGAACGCCTTCGAAGAGGAAATTTGGTTTCTCGTTCGCGTCTGCCGCTCCTAGGGAGTAAAGAAGTGGGTAATAGTGTTCCGGGGTGGGCACGCTGAGTTTTCCCGCCTCGGAGGACATGAAGTTTTCCACAACAGCACGATCGTCCCTGCCCAGGAGCCGAGCCTTCATCCACTCATCGAAATCGGTTGCCCACTCATAGGGCGTGGCCTCTGGCTCCCAGCGAATGGTTCGCAGATTGTGCACGATATTGCCGCTCCCGACGATCAGTATGCCTTGGTCGCGAAATTGCCTGAGCTGAGTGCCGAGCTTGTAATGGTATTCCGCGGGCTGCGAGATATAGAGGCTAAGCTGAAGGACCGGTACTTCGGCCTCAGGAAAAATGTGCCGGAGCACCGACCAGGTTCCATGATCAAGGCCCCACATTTCATCGTCGGCATGCACTTTCGGGTCGGTGATAGCTTTGCAAATTTGGTCAGCGATTTCCGGACTGCCTGGAGCAGGGTACTGGATCTCAAACAGAGCTTGAGGAAAGCCGTAAAAGTCGTGAATGGTCTTGGGCTTCTCCATATGGGTGACCCAGGATCCTTCCGTCATCCAGTGCGCCGAAATGCAGAGAATGGCCTTTGGATTCGGGCAGAGGCGCCGCATAGATTTTAGGCTATTGGTGAAATCGTTAGATTCTAGCGCATTCATGGGCGAACCATGTCCAATAAAAAATACCGGGGTTCTCATGACTAGTTCCTCCATTTTTGACTATAGGCTCAACCCCCGCGATTTGCACTGGACGGGCCTCGACATTGTGATACGGAATTTTTTCCCGAACAGCTTGCATTCTCTGCGAGTGCATGAGACTTGGGCAATCATAATTGGGTGAATCCGGTGAAATTCCGGAACTGTCGCGCAACGGTAAGCAGCAATCGCTGACAAGTCCGATCCCTAGAAATGGCAACCTTACGCGCCATAAGGAGTCTATGTGTTACGTTTATTCGCTCTCCTCTCGTTATTCATGTCCTATTCTTCTTTCGCCTCCGCCGAATTGTTATGTGAGTGTCGGTACACGCGTATAAATAACAATTGGGGCGAGGTGGAGCTGTATGCTCCTTCGTCTGGTGCCGACGTTCAATTCTATCATCAGTATTTCCCACCCAATGTTTCTGACGAACAAATGGCTACCACCTGTCAGGAGGCAAATAAGTTTTGGAAAGATGCGGGGGTGTGTGGCCAAATCACCACTCGTCGCTGCACGTTTGGCTTGCAGCGCTGCGATTGAGCCTTGCGTTTTTGTGGCCTAAAGCTCTTCCGCAAAAACCTTTTCCGTGATTTTCCAGAACTTTTCTTGTTTGCGGGCGATCACGAAGCTCGGTAGGCGAAAAAGATTTTTATGCCGAATCACGTCCTGCGGGCTTTGGATTTTCACGGCAATTTCCGGCCGCCTCAGGTGGGAGCGGAGAAAATTGATGTTGAATTTCTTGATCGAAGACGGATTGCTAAAAAAGTGGGCCTCGCTTACGTACTGGGCATCTTGGTCGTAGTAGCGAATTTCTAGATAGGGATTGGCATTCTTGTCTTTCCGTTCTTCAAAAGTGATGCTTTCGGGCGTAAGCACGTGGCCATGCTTAGAAAGCTTGGCTTGCTTCAGCTTGGCGTCGGCATCGACTAGCACGGCATTGCATCTTTCGCAGGCTCGGGCGGTGATGTCATTCTCCGCGGCGCAGACGTGGCAAAGTTTTAGGCGAAAGCGGTACCCGCAAGGAGTGATTTCCATGGTCTTGGCATCTTGGGTGGCGCCTCGGCATTTGCGGCCGAAGTGCTCAACGACATAACCGTCGTGGTCCACGCGTCCCCAAAAGTCATTTTCAAAATCACAGGCCGGGCAGGTGACTTTTACGGGAACGGTGTCCTTGGCCGGGCGTTTGTCGCTAATTTCCGGATCATAGATATCGTGCTGCATTCCCGTATAGTCTAAAATATAGCAGTCGCTTTTCTCTTCTGAAAGGCGAAGCCCACGGCCCACGATCTGTTGGTAGAGGCTATTGGATTCGGTCGGGCGCAGAATGGCAATCACGTCCACGTGAGGGGCATCAAAGCCAGTGGTAAGCACGGAAACGTTCACCAGGTATTTGAATTTTTTCTTTTTGAAGTCCTCGATGATTTGGTTGCGATTCGCCATTTCCGTATCCCCCAAAACGAGCCGCGCATCCCCATCGGGCAAATAGGACATGATTTCTTCGGCGTGTTTCACGGAGCTGCTGAAAATCATGACCCCGCGGCGCCGGAAGCGCTCGGTGATGTCGATGATGTTTTTGATGATAAAGGGGGTGAGGCGCTGCTGGCTCTTCAATACCTCTTCCACTTCCGCCAGCGTATACATGCGGTCGCGATCGGTTAGTTCGGAAAAATCGTAGCAGGTCACCGGAATGTCTACTTTCACGGGATTCGTGAGGTAGCCGTGCTTGATCATATAGGAGAGAGGAAGGTCGTATACGCATTGCTTGAAGAAGCGCTTTTTATCGGTTTTTAGTTCGCCGGCTTGGGAATATTCATAAATCCACCCGAGGCCAAGGCGGTAGGGGGTGGCCGTGAGCCCTAGGACGCAAAGGGTGGGGTTTCGCTCCGAAAGTTTTTTGATCACCTCTTGGTATTGGGTGGATCCTTCTTCGGCCACTCGGTGGCATTCGTCGATGATGAGCAGGGAGAAATCTTGAAAAAAATCGTCCGGGGCGCGGGCCACGGATTGTACGCTGCCAAAAATAGCTTTTTGGTCCCAGTCTTTTTTTCCTAGGCTCGCGGAAAATATCCCTGCGCTCAGGCCATAGCTTTGGTATTTTTCATAGTTTTGTTCCACCAGCTCTTTGACGTGCGCCAAAACCAGAACGCGGCCTTTCGCAATGCGGGCGAGCTCCGCAATCACCAGGCTTTTCCCGGCGCCGGTGGGAAGAACGATCATGGCCGGAGCGCGTTTCTTGCGAAAGTACTCAAGCGTCTTATTTACTGCCTGCTGTTGGTAATCCCGGAGCTTGTACATCGAGATTTACTTTTACCAGATTCTTGCAGCCACGTCTCTTGGCCGGAGATAAGAAAATTCCAGATCAGATGCGCACAGAGGCGCGGCTTTCTGTGCACCCTCTCTCTTCGTGACCACTTACCGTGCCGGAATTTAACACAATCAAATGATCGCAGGTGGTCACGACCTCGGTGAATTCCCGTTTTCCGTCCTTTTCCTCCATCTGCAAATCAAACTTCTTGAATCTCAGATTGTAGTACCGGAATCCGGTGGCGCTGTTGACCC
>JAKFYM010000070.1 GCA_021730855.1 Bdellovibrionales bacterium | reverse complement strand
GGCTCATAACTCCCCCCCCAGCTCGCTTAAACGATCTTCTAGGACTGAACTGGTTGCGATAGCCCCATTCCCGTCCAATTCCAATAAGTGCGCTATCGACCAAATGCCCTGGCTTCTTTAGGGGATGAAATCATGTAATTTCAATGGTTTATTCCGTTTTTGCTGTTTCGTTTCGGCTGTGACTAGGTTTGCAAAATTCGGCCCTTTTGCCTGTGCTAAATCACAAAAGCGCGCAAACGCCGGGGCCGTTGATCACGTTTGTGTCTTCCACGCTCTTGCTATCAAGAGGAGCCCAGCGAACCAAACTCACTGGCACATAGAGACGGCTTCTGTTCAGCATGTCTTGCAGATCGCGATTTTCGAAGTCGATTCTCATGGGCACTCGGTCTTCAAATTCATCCTCGTGCTCCTGTTCTGCTCCGTGGTTATGGCCAGAGTCGGAATTTTCCTGGGCGATGAGCCCAATGGAGATGGAAAACCTGTCGGAAACCGGCTTGCCGTTCCTATCGATCATCTCCGTGATATTTAAGGTAGGAAAAAATTGAGCGCTTTCCACGGTGGGAATCGGTTCCAGATTTTTTCCATAGTAATGCACGAGAATACTTTTTTCTGTGTCGAGCCTGAGATTGGAGGCCGTTTTGATCACAAGGGGCACTCTCATCTCGAGAAGATTTTTTCCTTCGTACCCATCTCGGGATTCGAAAACATAGCAGGAGAGAATACGTTCCTGTGCTCCTTCCGCTATAGCTGTAGAATGAAAAAATGGGAGGGAAAGTAGAGTTAGGATAAAAAGGCGGGTTAGCATTGGGAAGATCTCCTGCTAGTGAGTTTAGGCACGCATTATATGCGCTATGCATCAAATTGCATAGTAATAAAGTACAGTAATGGCACGCGTGCCGGAGCGCAACTGTAACAGCATGAAAATACTTACTATAGACCAAGCTTGTCTAAGTAGAGAAGCCCCCGCGGGTTGGTCTTGAGCTAGGATCTCCCGTTGCCCTCCAAGATTTTCGCCTGCGTCCCAAAGAGGAACATACGAAATTCATTTTATTCAATGTGGCTATATGTTCCCAAGTCCCAGCATTGTATACCTCCTCGTTCCTGGGGTGGGAGCGCTGGCAATTTTACAAAAGGAAAAACAATGAAACACTTCTTAGCCCTATTCATTTTTCTCTTCCCCCAAATGGGGCTTGCGCAGAGTTTTGTTGCCAAAGGCAATACTGGCGACGGTGACCCCGCTCTCGCGCAATACGAAGCTCAGGCAAATGCCAATGATTTATGCGTCTCTAGGCGTGCACGACGTAATTCGCAGTGGCTTTACGACAGGCGGTACACTCGTTTTTCGAATTGCTCTAGTCAAAGAGGCGGAGATGTCTGTGTTCCCGGAAAAGTAGACTATGAGTTGACCGCGTTTGCCACTTTTCACTGCGTGCATTAGGCCTCTATCCAGGGCGGGAATGGGAATGCTCGCCGTTCATAAACACCTAAGGAGATGCCGGAATGTCTAAACTATTTGTATTGTTTTTTGTGTTCTCTTTCGCGCAAGTGGCGCATTCCGAGGAAGTGGTGCCTGCGTTGCGTTGTAGCCAGGGTTGGTTACAAAATCGAGAAGGCAAATTTTTAACTTTTTACCGCAGTCAAATGGAGTGCCGTGCTTCTTATCGCGGAAGCTTTTATTGCAAAGACGCATGGCTCTTCCATCTTCAAGGCAGCCTTCTCGCCGCATTTAGCAGTCAGTCTCAGTGTATGGCCGCAAATAAAGGAAACCTACTGTGCCGGCAGGGTTGGCTCTATGACCTCGGAGGCAAGTTGCTTGCCGCTTATCCTAGCCAGGCTAGCTGCATCGCTTCTAGTAGAGAAGATAGATTTTGTGCGTCTGGATGGTTGCGTGACGGCAATGGCCGCACCCTGGGCTTGTATGAAACGCAGGCTGCCTGTCTAGCATCCATGGATGCGGCCTTCTTTTAGCGCTGGTCACGGATGATTTTGTTTCAAGAAATGCAGGCAACAGAGCCCCATCGCGCCTAGGGCATACTATGTGCCATTTGCTGCACCAAAATCAGGATCCAAAGGGCGATGATAATAGCCCAGCCCAAAGCAAAAGCACCGGCGCGCTTCAGGATATGATTCGATCCGAGATGGATGATTGAGTGTAGCATGCGCGATCCAACAAATGCCCAACCCAAAACCACCACAGCCGGGCCATGCAGTTGGTAGTGCAGGCAAACCACTCCCGTGAGCAGAAAAAGCGGAGGCAATTGGAGAAGGTTGTCATAGTGCTGGCCCATCCTGAGAACCCTCTCTGAGGGAGCGCCCTGGCTGGAGTCGTAGACCCTAAAGTATTTTGCCAGGGCCCGATTTTCTCTCACGGCTTTCACGCGCGAGAGAAACAAGAAGATGGCCGCTAGCCAGATATAGAACACCATCGCTGCCATGGGAAAAATCATACCGATCCGCCTTTTCGATGATCTATCACCTTAGTTGCCGGCGGGAAAGATCGCCCTGTCTATGCCTTCTTGGCTGACTCGCTCCAAGTATTTGCCAATTCACCGCGCCATCGGGGAGTAGATGGAAATTCTTGGCTTTTTGTGGATAGGAAATTTTTGTTTCGGTCCGCTTCCACCGGTGATAGCTGTACGAAACCACCAAGGGGGACTTATGTTGAAATCAGTCATTCTAGCAGTATTTTTTTGGGCTTTTTTGGCCACAGAAGCAGGAGCGAATAATAACCAAATTGCCGACCTTGGCAAAAGGCTCATCCGCTTATCTGTGGGCGAGGCGGAGCTGCAGGGCCTGCCTTACTCCATTGAGGCTTTGGTCCTGCGGTCGGTGCGCTATGAAAACGAAGAGCTGAGAGAGCTTCTCTACAAGAGCTCGGAATTCGAGAAAATCGAAAATTGCCGGTTCCATGAAATCTGGGAAGAGGAATCCTGTGAACGCTTTCGCTGCGAGGCTGATATCCTTGTTCGCTTGCAAGAATCCCTTCGCGTTCGAGTTAGCACCCAAGAGATTCGCAACTGCCAGTTTGTGGGATACCTACGGAACTAACTACTGAAATCTACTCATCCTCGCTGAGGAAAAAATCTGGATGATTTTCTTTCTTTCTTGGGATGTCTTTTCCTGGTCCATGCGAGTAAGTAGGTCGCTTCTAGTGATGGTTAGAGCTGGTTTTGCTCTTAGGCTCGGAGTGACAAGAGGGCGATTCTTTAGACTCAAGGTCTCCAGAATGAGAGCGCAAGAGAATAGGAATTAGTGCAAGAAAAACGAAGGCGATCGTGACTGCCTTTGGAAATCGGCCTTTGAATTTTCTTAACGGTTTGGTGAGAGCCCAGCGGCTAAGCTCCAAGCTCGGTAGGGTGCCCAGCCAAAGAGTTCCAAGCAAGAGCGCTCCATGCCGGGGGTCCGCCGTGGCTGCGGCGGCGGCCACCCACCAGTGGAGCATCCCACATGGCAAAAGGCCGGACGCAAGGCCCAAGAAGAATGGGCTAGCGGAGGCGGCCGCTAGTAAGGCCGCCCGAAAGCGGGCCCAGGGTAGATTGCCCGGCATGATGCTGAGAGCAATTGCTGTAATTAGAAGCACCACAAGTGCCCAGCTGGGCAATGTCCAGCCGAGGCCTCCGGCCGCCCCGCCTAAGAAAAGATAGGCCGCGCCTCTTCCAGACTGGTAGGCGATACGAGCCGCTATGGTGGTTCCAGACAATAGACGGATGGGCCCACACATAGCCACGCAGTGAAGGCTGCCCAGGGCTGCGGCAGTAAAAGCGACCAACAGGGAAGAGGCCAAATTAGGCTCCAGGACCCACAAGGGTGACCTCCAGCTCTCTTGGTCCTTGTTTACTACGCAAAAGAAAAAATATTTTTTTCACTCCTTGTCGCAACACTCCTTGAGGAAATCGTAAAAAGAAATCCGCGCGAGCCGTGGCATCCTCGGCGAGCGGCAGAGGGTTCCGTGGCATCACAAGTTCCACTCCGAGTTTTTGAGTTTCGGGGCTTAAAGAAAATTCAACCATTTCCGATTTTCCAGTCTGATTGGAGAGGTCAACCAGGAAGTGATTTAGGATAAGAGTACCACTGGGAGACGGAATAAGTTCGTAGGGGGTGCCCGCGGCTCGCAGCACGGTGACATCAAGAAAATTTTTGTTCCACAAAAGGAACCCTAGTGCGGAGAGGCAAACAAAAAGGAGCAGAGAGTAAGCTAGCGCTCTGGTATTCAAATGCTTAGGCTTTCTGCCGGCGAGTTCGGTTAGCGTGGTGTAGCGAATGAGGCCTGATGGTTTTTTGATTTTAGCCATGACCTCATCGCAAGCGTCAATGCAGGCCGTGCAGGCAACGCATTCCATTTGCAAACCTCTCCGAATGTCAATTCCTGTCGGGCACACCTGCACGCAGCGGTAGCAGTCGACGCAATCGCCGCCACCTTGGCCTCGGCGCGGTTCTCCTCGTTTTGTGTCATATGCCACTACCAGGCTTTGGGAATCCAGCATCACGCTTTGGAAGCGGCCGTAGGGACACATGATGACGCAGAATTGCTCGCGGAACCATCCGAAGTCAAAGAGCACCACAGCTGTGGTGCCCAGGATAACGAGGAAGGATGTCCAATTCTCCGTGGGAGGAGAGAGAGACATTTTTAATAGGTCCCGACTGCCAACGAAATAGGCTAAAAAACTATGCGTAATGACTAAGGATGCGAGGCAAAATAGGGCCCATTTCAAGGTTTTTTTTGCAATTTTTTCCTTAGTTAGCGATCCCTCATCTAGCGCTTTGCGCTCACGATGGTTTCCCTCTATCCACGATTCCAGTCGACGGAAAATAGCTTCCGTGAACACTGTCTGTGGGCAGGCCCAGCCGCACCATAATCGTCCCCAGATAGCCGTTACCAAACCAATAAGGAAGGTGAACCCCAACAAAAGAAATAGCAATAGCGGCGCATCATGAGCTCGAAAATGCAGACCGAAGAAAAAAAACTCCCGGCGACTGATATCGAGGAGGAGCAGTTGGCGTCCATCCACGTGAATCCAAGGCAGCACAAGAAAAAGAATCATAAGCAGTGGATGTATCCACTGCTTACGACTGTGATACTTGCCCTTTACGCCGGCGGGATAAAGATAGACCCTGCTTCCCGTTTCATCGGTTGTGGCTAGGCGATTTTTTGGCAAGTCCTGTTTCATATCTAGTTTTTCTTCACTCCTTGGGGAGCTTTTGCATTGGCTGGTTGGCTGCCTTTAAGGGAATGAGCATAGGCTGTCACGAATTGTAGCTCGTCCGGTTTCAGCATTGCTTTCCAGGGAGGCATGCCTTTTTCCGGCACGCCTTCGGAAACTATCTGAAAAATATCAGTCAGCGTGCCGTTGCCCTGCACCCAATAGCTATCCGTGAGGTTTGGCCCGATCTGTCCGCCAGCCTCAGGCCCGTGGCAAACGGCACATTTTTCTACGAAAATCTTCTTTCCGGATTCTACTCGTTTCTGGTCTTGAAGCACCGACAGCAATAAAGCTTCTGTCGGTGGAGGATCGGATACTTTTGCTGCTAGTTCCTGCGATTTGATTTGTTCGAGCTCCTGCTGGAGCTCTGCTTCGGGGCTGTTTCCGGGACCGAAATGGTAGTGCGCGATATAAAGAACTGAAAATAAAATCGCTCCATAAAAAGTTGCCAGCCACCAGCGCGGGAGCGGATTGTCGAATTCCTGAATTCCGTCATAGTCATGGTCAAGGATTTTCTCTTGGTCATTCATCGCAGTTGCCTCCATTGTCGATCGGTAAACTGGACATTCGGTCGTAGAAACTCTTGCTGCCTTTTCGGAACACCCAAAAAAGAGCGCCCACGAAGATGGTCAGGAAGAGAAGCTGGCCAATCACTACCAGGCTCAGGAACGGAAAATGAGTGAGTACATCTCGATGCATGGTTTCTCCTTTTATTTAACGAGATACGGCCCCATCTGCCCCAGGGCCTGTAGATAGGCAATCAGCGCCACAACCTCGCGATCTGCCAGGCCAGATATAGTGCCCTGGGCCTCTAGGCCTTCGGCGATTCTTTTGGCTTGGGCATGAGCAGTACCGACGGCATTTTCGATTTCAAAATCGGTATAGGGCACCCCGAGCTGGCGCATGACCTGAAGTTTTCTTTTTACGCTATTGAAGTCTAAGCGGTCTTTCGCCAACCACGCATAGGTGGGCATGATGGATTTGGGAACCACTGCGCGCGGGTCCATCATGTGGCGGTAGTGCCATAGGTCTGGATATTTTTTTCCAATCCTGGCCAGGTCGGGACCAATTCGCTTAGATCCCCACTGGAAAGGATGGTCATAAGCAGATTCTTCTAAGCGGCTTGGAGGGCCATAGCGGAGCACATCACTCGCTAGGGTACGAATTTCTTGGGAATGACAAACATAACATCCTTCCCGAACATAAATGTCGCGACCGGCAAGTTCCAAGGGGGAGTAGGGTCTGATCATGGTCGGGGCGGAGAAGTAAATAGGTGTGAGAAGAGTGGGAACAATCGAGATGATTGAGGCCACCAGCACGGCAATCACCACTAGCACGGAAAAGAGGGCCGGCATTCCTTCCAGTGCCCGGTGAACCGGTTCGCCGAGCAGATTGCTCATCGGAATTCGATTGCTGGTGACTGGAGTGTCTTCCTCTTTCGTTCCTTTGGGGGCCAGGGCGATCGTTCTCCACACGTTATAGATCATGATCAGGAATCCCAGCAAGAATAGCGTCCCCCCGACGGCGCGCACGTAGTAGAGAGGCACGATCCGCATCACGGTTTCCACAAAATCCGGGTAGAGCAGACGGCCGGCGCTGTCGGTGGCCTGCCACATCAGGCCCTGCGTGATTCCAGCCGTCCACATGCTGAGGATGTAAAGCAGGATGCCAAGGGTTCCCAGCCAGAAGTGCGCATTGGCCAGTTTGATAGAATACAGTGTGGTGTTCCAGAGGCGAGGCACGAGGTAGTAGAGCATGCCGAAGGTGAGGAAGCCGTTCCAGCCTAGAGCACCGCCATGCACGTGGGCCACGATCCAGTCGGTATAGTGGGCTAGGGCGTTTACGCTCTTGATCGAAAGAAGCGGCCCTTCAAAAGTGGCCATTCCATAGAAAGTCACTGCTGTGATCAGAAACTTGACCACGGGATCGGTTCGTACCTTGTCCCAGGCGCCGCGCAAAGTAAGCAGCCCATTGATCATGCCACCCCAACTCGGAGCCCAGAGCATGAGAGAAAAAACCATGCCCAGAGTCTGGGCCCAATTGGGTAGGGCCGTATGCAGGAGATGATGGGGGCCCGCCCAAATATAAATAAAAACTAGGGACCAAAAGTGAATGATCGAGAGGCGATAAGAATAGATGGGGCGCCCGGCAGCTTTGGGAATGTAGTAGTACATCAGGCCCAGGAAAGGAGTGGTGAGCACGAAAGCCACGGCATTGTGCCCATACCACCATTGCACGAGGGCATCTTGCACGCCGGCATAGACTGGGTAGCTTTTGAGAAAGGAGACGGGGATATTGATGGAGTTGACAATATGAAGGAGCGCCACGGTGACGATGGTGGCGATATAGAACCAAATGGCAACATAGATATGTTGTTCTCTCCGTCGCCAGAGCGTCTGAAAAAAATTCAGGCCGAAAATCACCCACACAAGCGCGATGGCGATCTTGATCGGAAGCTCAAGTTCTGCGTATTCTTTGCCCACAGTGTAGCCCAGAGGGAGGGTGATGGCGGCGGCCACGATGATCAGCTGCCACCCCCAAAAATGAATGCGGCTCATCAGATCTGACGACATCCTGGTTTTCAGCAGGCGCTGGGAGCTGTGATAGATACCCGCGAAGATCGCATTGCCGGCAAAGGCAAAGATAGCGGCATTGGTATGAAGGGGGCGCAGGCGCCCGAAGGTCAACCAAGGAATGCCGAAGTTCAGCCTCCAGTCGGCTAGTTGGCTGGCCACGAGGATGCCCACGAGGAAGGCGACGAGTCCCCACAGCATGGTGGCAAATATAAATTTTTTTACAATATCGTCGTCATAGCGCACGAGGTCCGATTGAGTGTTCATCCTTCTTTTTTCCTTTCAGAGTCGTCTAGGAGAGCGCGGTACTTAGGAGTTTTTAGGTCATCAAACTGTCCGGATTTCACCGCGAACAGAAAAGCCGCCAGGGCACTGCCACCGAGCAAAAGAGCCAAGGGGATGAGCAATAGAAGGATCATCATACCAGGCCTCGTGAGCTGCGCCATTGGGTGAGCAGATAGACACTCATCGCGCTCAGGGGCATGAGGATGGCAGCAAGCAAGGGCGACATATGTCCTGTGAGCGCCAGGATTCCCGCGCATAGGTTGTACGCCAAGGTGACAGAAAAATTGCTCCGGATGATGGCCATCGTCTGGCGGGAAATTTTGAAGGCCTCCACCAAGCTATGCAGGCCGGGGCGCGTGAGCACGAGGTCGGAGTTCTTCAGGCTGAGTTCCATGGCTCCGGCCACCGCCACACCCACGGCGGCCGCCTGAAAGGCGGCGGCATCGTTGGCGCCATCTCCCACCATCACGCCCCCCATGCCAGACACGAAAGCCGCTTTCTCTTCCGGCCGCATTCGAGACTTCCAGGGAATCCCTAAGACACGTGCCGTTGCGGCCACGTTGTCCTCCGTGTCTCCGGAAAGTAAAGTGAGATCGAGCCCAAGCGAGCGCAACGCATTTACCGCGGCCACGGATCCTTCACGTAGGGAGTCGCCCAGCGCGATGGTTGCCTGTAGCTCTTGTTCTCGAAACACGCCCAGCTGATTTTCCCCACACTTAGAAGCTTCCTCCAGACGCAGCACACTCCAAATCTCCCCGCGAAGCCTGCCACAGACCCCCGCGCCTGGAATTTCTCTAAAATCCGAAAGGGAGGAGGCCTGTACCTCTTTGGTGAAGTGCACGATTGCTTTGGCTACCGGATGGGTAGAAGCGAGCTCCAGGGCGCGGGCCGCAGCTCTCGTCTCAAGCGGATCACCGTTTTTTTGTTCCCAGCGCAGCACCTCGAACTGGCCCGTAGTGACCGTGCCGGTTTTATCGAGAAAGATTTTTTTTGCAGCGGCTAGCTCTTCTAATTTTTCTGCATTCCGGAAAAGAATTCCTCGACGCGCGGCCAGTTGCAGCGCCCGCGTGAGGGTGAGCGGAATGGCAAACGCTAGAACGCAGGGACAGGTGACGATCACCAGTGCGAGGGCGCGTTGGAGGCCCGCCTCTGAGGGGATCAGGAGTATTGTCAGAAGCGCCAGCGACAATACCACCAGCACGAAATAGCGAGCCATTCTATCGGCAAATTCGATGCTCGGAGAGCGGCGGAGCTGAAAGACGCGAATCTGCTCCAAAATTTTTGCCAAACGGCTTGCTTGGGCGGGGCGGAGGGCTTGGATCTCTACACTAGAACCCACGATGCGGGAGCCAGAGTCCAGCGGATCACCCATGCGACATTTGACCGGGGCGCTTTCGCCGGTCAATAGGGAGAGGTCAAGGTGGCCATATTCGGAAAGTAGGGTGGCGTCCGCAGGGATTGTCTGGCCAGATTTAACGAGCAGTCTATCTCCTGCCTGCACCTCTTCGGGGGCAGCGAATTGGTTCTCTTGGCCAAGTCGCTCGTAGCGCTCGCCTTTTACTAAAGACAGGAACGGGCTCTCCTTGGCTAAGCTTGCGCGGAAACGGTTGAGGAGTGTTCGGCTGGCCAGAAGCAAAAAGATGAGCATGGTGAGGGAGTCAAAATAGATCCCTTGTGCGGACCCTTGAAGCAGGCTCCAGACGCTTGTGGTGATTCCTGCCAATAGGGCTAAGCCGATTGCCAGATCCACCGAGAGTTGTCCTTGACGGAGCGGCATGAAGGCGGACCGATAGATGGGCCAGGCTGCATAGCTGAGCGAGGGAAGGGCCAGGCCGAGGCTTAGCCAACCGAAGTTTCTACTCCACCATGCATCCGTGCCAGCGTAGATCGACACTGAGAGCAGCATCACATTTCCGGCGCAGAATCCTGCCAGGGCTAAGCGAGCCAATTGCTTGCGCTGGTCCTTTACCTGAGCCTCATTTTCTGAATGCTCTGCTATTGGTTTAGCCGTATAGCCTAAATTGCCCAGAAGTCGGATGACCTCACTCCACTTGATCGAACCTGGTTGGATATGCACTTCCAGAATCTGATGGCTAATGTCTAAGGCCGAAGAAGTGATTCTGGGGTCTAGTTCGGGCAGCTTTTCCAGCAGCCAGAGGCATCCTAGGCAATGAATGCCCTCTAAATAAAATTTAGTCTTTTCTGCACTCTGGATTTCAGATACTGGCGTGTTCATGTCGCGCGTGACCGGCCGGGGCGATCCGGATAAAGGTAGATTCAAGTCATAGAAGTGGGTAAGCCCTCGACTGACTAGTAGGTCATGGACCGTCTCACATCCTGAGCAACAAAACATAGATCCCGCCGGGGCAGCGAGGCCGCAGTGCCGGCAAAGCATGGCAATGACTGGAGAGGGACGCATGTTTCGATTCGCCTAAAGTGTGTGTTCAGCGAGTACATTGCAGATGCCATGCCTAAATTTTATTTGGGAAAATGTGCTGATGAAGGCGGCTGCGAGACAGGGTGTCTCGAATGCCGAGACGAATTGTCTCGCGATGAGAAATGGAAATTACCGTGTAAATTTCTAAATTGCTTTGCAAAGCTCGAGAGGAATCTCCATTCCCGTTAGGGCATCCTTAAATAAGAGGGATTGGCCTAGGCTGGCATTTTTAAAAAAAGTCTCGGCCTCGGCCGACAAGCCGACGAAATTTTTGCGCAAATTTTTCTCCAAAACGCAGCGCTCCTTTTCCGACCAAAACTTCCCGTGATTTAGGGTAACGACATGCTCTAAGCGTCGCACCTCTTTGGTATGCAACTGCAGAGAGTCCATCGCGATGGGCTCATGTAAAAGACGCCAGAAATTTTCTGAGCGAAGGGTGGAAAGCAAATTGCTAAAATTTTTGGAAAAAAAGAGCTCCTCCTCTCCACGAAGGAGGAGCTCCTTCTCTGCCGTTTGCCCGATAAAGATTCCCTGAATACGCACCTCGTCAAGCGTTGTGTCTTGGACGAAGTTTAGCCAAGCATCAATCGCCGCCAACCAGCCTTCTCGAGTTGTTGGCATAGGTGGGCGTAGGAACTCGACGACTCCCCCTGTTCGAAACTGACGGGTGTGAGGTTGGTAGCGCAGATCGAAGTTCTTAAACTCCTCTGTTTGGTCCGTCAGAACTGTTTGCTCTAAAATGGTGACTTTTTCCGTGAAACAAAAAGCTCTATCATCGCAGGGAAGGCCACCCGCGGCTTGGCTATCATCAGCTTTACTCATGCTTAACAGGACCGTTATAAATAATAGTAGTTTCATTTTTTTCTCCTTTTGGCGCTGATGTACGTGGGTACCACCTCGGAATTGTGGCAAACGCCTCGAGGAAAGCAATGCAAGGAGACAGGAAATCGCTTCCTTATCAGGACGCAAAAAGTACGGAAAAGGTGAGGCGTGGCCTATAGGGGCGCGCCCAAAGGCCTAAAATTCCCCTAGGCGGAAATACTCGTTCTGCCGGTCATCAAAAGAACGGCACCTAGCTTCCGCACTGCTGCCGCAAGGGGCATTTCCGTCGGGCCCACCGAAGGAGAGTTTTTCTCCGGTCAGCAAAAGGGAAGAATATAGTTTCCATCCCGAGCTGGTGGGTGGCGCTCCATCGCAGGCAAGATCGGACACATCCCGCACCTCCTTGGTCTGCCAATCCTCGAGACCACACATTTTTATTTGGTTGAAGGCTTTGGCCATAGTAGGGCTGTTCAAAGTGATCATGCGTTTTTTCGCCACGAGGTCGATCTTTCGGGGATTCTCCGTGCCGTCTGGCAGTGTGTAGGTGAAATACATCGTGTCTGTAAAAACTGGGCCGAGGTCGGAGATAAGTGTGGACGAGAAGTTCGCTTCGCCGTTCTGAAATGCCCACACAAACGTCTGCGTTTTTCCGGCGATTTTGATCTCGTTTCCCCACTGGCCGTGAATAGCATCTCCGCTGGCATGGGCGGAGAGCACAAGAAAGAAAAATACTATGGTGTTCATTTCCACTCCGTAAAAAGTTCTTTTGTCTGAGCCTGAAATGTATCTATTCCGTTCGTGATCCAAAACTCTTCCAGGCCATATTCTGCTCGTAACTTTTGCGCATAGGCACGGTCATTGGCACTGGGAATCACGGTGCCAGCAATGTCCGTTTGGCCGTCCAGGAAAAGAAAGGGATGATTATGCAGATGCAACCGCATTTTCCATCCGGCTTTGAGATCGGATCGTAGGCGTTGGGGAATCTGCTGAGAAGCCCGCTTGGGCGCGATTTGATTTCTGAAATCTAAGACTAGGGCCAGCGGCTGGAAATACACCCTCCATTGCTGCGGCTCGGCTCGCTCCAAAAGAAATGCCTGGAACTCCCCTACGGAGCCTGGAGCGGATTCTTGCAGGAATCGCTCAAAAAGCAAACCATCCAGGCAACCCAAGGGGGAAATGCGGCCAAAGGACCCATTCAAAATGCGGTCGAACCAAATTTCTTCTTTTGTGCCTCGATAAAAGCTGCGCTGTCGCTGGAGGAGGGCAGTTTGATCTGTATTTGTCTTGGTGCGTGCTTCGTTTATAAATTTTTCGTGTAAACGGGAGCGGCTCCATGCCTGCGCGCGAAGGTCTTTTTCCAACGTCCAGACCAGGAGCTCCTCTTGGGTTCCCGATTGAAAGATCTCGGGATTGTTCGGAAGGCCACAGTTTTGATCCGCATCGGAAGCCTGAGCTTCTAGCTGAAAAAAAAGTAGAAAGACAAAAACAAGAACCGGCATCAGCAAATGGCTAACATTCACCCTGAGGGGGGGCAATACGCAGTACGTAGAGAGCGCCCATTTTCCTCTTGAAGCTTGCGCACTTTCCACCTACACCTAGGGGGCATGAATAAGGCAATTTCCCTCCTTTTTTTGCTCACGGCCTGCGCCACAACAAAAGACAGACCTCGCCCGCCCCAATCGCCAAGCCAGGAGCGAGCCAAAGCAGCTATTCGTATGGAGCTTTCCTCGGTGGAGGCTCAGGTGGCTAATATGGAGGGAATGATCTTTAGTGCGCAATCGCGCATTCATTCTTACCAAGCCCTTCCCAACGCCGAAGATAGGATCGCGAGCGTTCGGTCGGAGCTTTCCACTTATGAAGCCCAGAGGAATTCCTTGGAAGCCCGCAAACGCGATCTCCAGGCTTCGCTCCTATTGCAATGAACCTTATTCTCCCAGCACAAAAGACAAGACCGGCTGAGGAACTAGATGATCGTCTCCTACTCGGCGGGCTGGGCCGTAGACAAAAATTCTAATCTCGCTCGCAGAAATTTGGGCCACCAGCGCATTTTTTTCGCCATAAAAAGTTTGGGGTCGGTTATGGGTTTCCACCACTAAATTTGCGCGTGGCCTCTCGGCATTAAAAAACGCATTTGCCACGGTGGAGACATCCAGCAGCTCGGGCGCGAGAGGAAGCCGGGATGGAATAAGGTCGAGGTCTGAGCTGGTTAGTAGGGCTTTTCCATTCAGGAAGCTTCCCCCTAGAGACACATAGGCTTCCTCGTTTCCCTGTGAGCGCGAAGCTAGGACCTGCATTTTCTTCTGAATGATTTGCAAGACGGCGAGCACTTCCTCTCCGGAATAGCCTGTTTGAAAGATTTTTGCCTGTCGATCTAGGTAGTCTTTGAGGAACTGGGTGCGGGAGCAGCCGGAATCACAACTAGCAAATTGGAGATCCACGCGATCGACGAGGGTCAGCACGCGGTCCAGGAGGCGTCTGCCCGCGATTTGGTTGGAGTTCGAGGAGTGGGCGTTTTTTTTGGGCACGCGACGATACACTTCGCCAATAGCTTGCTTCCAGGCGGCCTGTTCTTCGGACGAAAGCGCCAAGAGCATTTGGGCAAAGGTGTCAGATCCTAAATAATCTTTATCGCCATGAAAAAAAATATCATCCAGAAAATTTTCTCGAGAGTCGGCGTCCTGGAAGATTGCCAGGTCTATGCCTTTTCCCATGGTGATGCGTGCATAAAGCCCTCGGCAAGCTTCGCCTAGAAGCGGCATGGCTTGAGCGTGGGGGGAAAGCAGGGCGATGGCTAAGGCTAGCCAGAGAGGAATAAGTTTAAGAAAGGAGATGCCCAAGTCAGTCCTCAGCTTTCCTTGCCTATCGGGAAACGGGGGAGCCGTCTTTAAAGACGAATTGACTAATGATACCAAGGGCAGATCCGGGAGGGTGTAAAATAAACCTTTATTCGTTTAGAAGCGGTCGCAAAAACAGGCCGTACCTAGGCCGCGGCCGTGAGAGGAAAAGAGCGAATCTGAGGCGGAGGGCCGAAAAGGCGCGGAGGTGTAGCAGAGCTTTAGTCGAGCACCTTTTCGGTCCGATTCGGTCCGACAACGAAGGAGTCGCTCTTTTCAGTTAGCTACAGTAAGTCTATTTTTGCGACCGCTTTTATCCCGATTGCTGGAAATTCCGGAACTTATTATGCGCGGAACAAAGAAGCCTGAGGTTTTCGGGTTTGTTGCTGCCTCCTTTGGCGTATTCGACAATATGGTCAATTTCTAGGGCGTGCTTGCTTGTGCAACGCTTGCCGTTCTTTTCGTATTCGCATTGGTGGTTGGCCCTTTTCCAAACCAATTGCTCTGTGGCTTTGGGGATATGGCGGGTTCTATTTTCCTGCGCTTGGGGCGCCCTACGAGGCGGCGCATCAGCCTCTTTCAGCGCCTTGTCGGCGAGGATCTCGATCAGCTTCGCTAGATCTCCCTCATAATTTTGATGCGCCAGCAGGCCTTTGCATTTTTCTAGTTTTTCGAGGAGCTCGGGGCTGGCGTAGAAAGAAAGCTTCACCTTGGCTTCGGGATCGTAGCGCTCGTTGAGCTTCTTTTCCGCTTCTCTGGCGGTGCAATCATAGAGGCTCTCGAGCACCTCTTCTTTTTCTTCCCTAGGCACAACTCTCTTTTTCTCTTCCCGGCGAAAATGCCCCTGCGCCTCGGCGGCATTGGAGAGCGAGACTTTTCCTTCTTTTATTTTCTCGATCACTTCAGGGATTTCTTTTCCTAGGCGCATGGCCTCAATCCGCACCTGCACTTCGGCGGGAGTGTAGAGAAGGAATTCCGTGCAGAAGGCGAAAAGGGAGGAGTAGCCTTCTTCCAAGAAAAGTTTTCTTTTTTCTACTTCCTGTAAGTAAAGAAGCACACGCGTGACGATCAAGCGTTCCTGCCCGGTGAGATCCTTTAGTTCCGCTAGAAGTTCTTGGTTTTTCTTTTTGCTCAAGTCCATGGGGTACCTCCAAATTTTTCCGAAGCTACCATAGGTTTTTCGCGGGGATTTTTACGCAAGGGCAGGCTCCCTAGGAGCCGCGAGAAGAAATTCCGAGAAGAAAAAGACTGCTGCGATTTGCTGCTCATAGATCGTAAATGCGCGCGCCTTAAGCGCAGAGAAAACTGGAAGGAAGAAAATCCACCACGCGCGCAAAAAAGGCTGTCAAGCAAAAGAAAAAAGCAAAAAGTAACCTCTTAGTTACTGGGGTTGCCATCGACGATGGAGGAATTTTCTTGGACTAGCGCCGCAGCAATTTGCGGCTCGCCCCCAGTAGCTGAGGGGGTACGCAAAAAGAAAAAAGAGCGCGCTCGACCGTATCACGGAAAATCCCGCAACCAATCTTGCCCGACTGGTCCCTGCCCTATCAACCAATATACTTTTGCATGGCTACGCCATCGCTCGCCGGCATAGGTCAAAAGCCCCTCAGGATCCGCTCAGAAAATAAGGAGAATAAATAGTTTCAAGAATCACCTGTCTTCAGGAAGACCCTTTCTCCCGCCGCCTTAATTTGAATGGGGTGATGTCCGTTTCGGACACGCCCAAGGCGCGCCTCTTCGTTGAGTGATTTATTAAATAATAAATATTTACAATAGTCGTTGGCCGCGGTCTTTTGGCCAATTTTTTGCGTCATTTTTTGCTCTGCCTTATAGCGCCATAGCGATTTCCAGCCTGGTGCGCTTTTTGCGACACCTACGGGAATAGATCGTTGACTCTCGGAAGGAGTATCCTGATGATTCCCGTAAAGATTAGTTCCCGCAATTTTCCTCTCACCGAAGGCATTGAGTCACAAGTTGCGCAAGAGGTGGGCAAGCTAGAGCGAGTCAGTGCCCGTATACTGCGCTGCGAGGTTACTTTGGACGTGAGGCATCGGCACAAGCGAAAAGGGCGGATCTACCACGTGCAATTGCGAATCTGTCTTCCGAAACATGACATTTTCATCAATCGCGAGCCCGAACTCAATCCGGCTCACTCCAGTTTTCCCTTGGCATTGCGCGATGCTTTCCATGTGGGAAAGCGGCGGCTAGAAGAAGAGATGGAGAAGCGTCGCGCCTACCTAAAAGCAGAAAAAAGGCAGGGCGCCACTTTGCCTGTCCAGGAAGATGGACAAGAAGAATGGGAAGAGCTCGCGAGTTAGACGCTCCGAGATAATTGCGTCCTATTTGCTTTTGTACTAGAAGTGGTCTCAAAAATAGGCTCGTTGCGATTTTCCTTTCAGTCTCGCTACAGCCTATTTTTTCTAAAACAATTTTTTTGGTCCCTTATTTGCTTAGAGCTTTAGGAAACCCCAAAATGCTAGCGAGAGTGCGATGTGAGCGAGCCCCAGAAGAAAAAGAAAGTTCTCGTCGCCGACGACGATGAGGCCATTCAAATTTGCATGGAAGATATTTCGCTTCAGGAGGGCTGGGACCTTGTCTTCGCTCATGATGGAGAGGAATGCCTTCAGCAGATCGAAAAAGAGGGGCCTGTGCTCATTGTTCTAGACCAGCGCATGCCTAAGATGACCGGAGAAGAGGTCTTGGTTCGACTACAGGAAACGCATAAAGAAGTTCCAGTCATTTTGATATCCGCCGAAAAGGACCTCTCTCGCTTTCGGCGCTTTCCTTCGATCGTGCGTGTTTTGACAAAACCCTTCGACTTGGATGCCTTTGTGGATTTGGTGAACCAGCAGCTACAAAAAGCAGTGTGAATTTTTTACCCTATTTCTATGCCAAACTTGGCAAGAATTTTGCCAAGAAATGCGAAAGGCTTTTCCTGAGCTTGGGCATTTGTGTTTAGAGCAGGAAAAATCTATGGAACATAAATTGCTCTGTTTCCAACTAATGCGTAAAGGAGCGGGTCATGGATGAAGTTAGGCAGGGTGCGGCAGGGGAGGCGATGCGTCGCAGGTCTTTTGTGCACGCAGGAACAGAGAGCTCTCTAGAGTTGGCCTCCCCGGAAGAAGAGGCAGAGGAGGAAGAATCCGAGCCTGCCCAGCCGAAAAAAAGGAATTTCCAGCTCATCAGCCAAGATAGCGTGCAGAGGCGCGTGGCCGTGATCGATGACGACGAAGGCATTCGGCTCTACCTTGGTGAGGTCTTGAGCCAGCAAGGGTTTACCGTCCAAGAATTCCCGAATGCGGAATTATTCCTCATGCAACTCGAGCGATCCCTGAAGACAGGGGGAGCGGCCGTGGACGTGGTCCTCTGTGATGTGCGTCTGCCAGGAGTGGATGGCCTCACCTTTGTGACCACTTTGAAAGAAAAGACCTCCGATGTTCCGGTTATCCTGATGACGGCTTTTGCCGAGGTGCAGGCCGCTGTCCGCGCCATCCGGGATGGTGCCTATGACTATCTAGAGAAGCCCTTTGACTTGAGTCGCCTAAACTCGGTCTTGGAAAATGCCATTCGCTTTCGGCGACTGTGTTTCGAAAATAAATTCTTAAAGAACATGATTGATCCCGATATCCGCTTGCAGGGGGTGCAGTGCCTTAGTCCCGCAATGAAGGCTATTTATGATCTGGTCAAGCGAGTGGCCCCCACCGAGTCGAGCGTATTGATCTCGGGCGAAAGTGGTGTGGGCAAGGAAGTGATCGCGCGCGCGATTCACGACAACAGCAACCGGGCGGATAAGCCTTTCATTAGCATCAATTGCTCGGCCATCCCCGAATCGCTTTTGGAGTCGGAGCTCTTTGGCCATACTAAAGGATCTTTCACCGGAGCCACTCAGCATCGCAAGGGCCTCTTTGAGGAGGCCGATGGCGGCACGCTTTTTTTAGATGAGATTGGCGATTTGCATTTTTCTTTACAGGCCAAGTTATTGCGAGTCTTTCAGGAGCAGAAGATCCGGGCTGTCGGGGACAATAAATTTCGTTCCGTCAATGTGCGGATCATCACGGCCACACACAAAAACCTAACCAATGAAATCAAAGAAGGCGGCTTTCGCGAGGACCTTTATTACCGCTTGAACGTGATCCCGATTCACATTCCGCCCCTGCGCCAGCGGAAAGAAGATGTGGTGATGTTGGCCAAGCACTTTCTCGAAAAGTCCGCGAGCAAAAATAAAGTGGAGGTGCGTGGATTCACTCCGGCGGCTCTGACCAAGCTCGTGCATTTGCCCTGGAAGGGCAATGTGCGAGAGCTGCAGAATGTCGTGGAGCGTAGCGTGATTCTCTCCTCGGGCCAACTCATTGATGAAATGGATATCCCCACGGGCGAGAGCTCCGATGCGGACGATTTGATCGAAGAAGTGTCCTACGACATGCCTACTTTGCGAGACGTGGAGCGGCGCTATATTCTTTCTGTTTTGAAAAAGCACAATGGCAAGAAAGATGCCGCAGCGAAAGTTTTGGGCATGAGTCGCCGCACTCTTTATCGCAAATTGACCAACCAAGATGAAGAGCAAGAGCCCGATCAGTCCCCCCAGGCATAAGGAGAGGTTATGGCGCTACCCAAAAGAGACAATTTAACATCTATTTCCGAGGCCACCCGCGCTAGGTATTTAAAAAATCTAAACGAGCAGCTGCAAGTCTTACGGCAAGCCATGGAGCGCTCTGATTTTGCCGTGGTTCGTGAAATCTGCCATCGCGTTCGTGGTAGCGCCAGTCTATTTGGCATGAGTGACCTGGGCGAAGCCTGTCGCAATATGGAAGAAGCCGCTATGGCGCGCAACGCTGAACAAATCGTTTCTGGCTTTCAGGTGATTGAGGTGATCGTGACGCGTGCTACCGTCGACGCCCAATTTTAGGCCAAGTTCTGGGATGATTTCTTCTGTCCTATTTTTCCGCATAGCTTTTCCGTAAATTGTCATCGGTGTCCCGTTTTACGGTCGCATTGTCATTTGTGTCTCATGGAAGCGGGTAGTCATTTGCTAGGGCTGCGCTATTTTTGTAGCTAGCCTTGGAACGCCCTTTGCAATGAGTTCTATGCACGAAATGAGTCGTGATTGTAACCATGGGACGGGGGTGGCTAATGCTACGTTTAAAACAACCAGCCAAGGATAAGGCTCCAAAGACACGCTTGCCGCGCGCATGCAATATATGCGGAAAAAACTTTCAATCTCAAATGGCGCATCGCTGTTTCTGCGACGAATGCCGAGCCAGTAGCGATCTTTATCGTTTTTACGAATGGCTTCCGGAAGCGCCCCCAGAACTCTGGGAAGAGGAAAACGGCCAGAAGGCAGCATAGAGATGGACGTACTTGGCTCTATCCAAAGCGATAATGTGGCTCTTCCCGAGCGCGAGAAAGTGCAGCGCTTGATGCGGGATTTTATCGGAGGCCTTCGCCAGGAACAGGGCTGGGACAATGCTAGCCTTTCCTATCGCATCCACTTTTGGCGGCCATTTTTCGGCTCCAAGATTGATGCCTTACTGGAATTTCGGATTGGGGAAAAAGATGCTTGGTTTGCGCGCGCCAATGGCGCCAGTCCCTGGAAGGCTTTTTGCCGGGCTCTTGCAAGCATGAAACAAATCATAACGGAAATGGATCTACGGGAGGACGGAGTAAATGCGAAACATAGCGGTGGCGGAAGCGGAAAAAATTGAGAAGGTTGAGAAACGAGCCGACTATTTGGACAAGCGGCACCTGATGCACAAACGTATGGAGCGATGGATGCGCTTGCAGCAGTTTGTTTATGGACTGCCCGACGACTATGCCTATGCCATTCATTCCAAAGATGTGGGTGGACGATGCGTCACCAAAGTCTTGGTCCAGGTGGGATGGATGTCGTGGTTTGGGGAGGGAAAGGGTGTAGATCGCCAACATTCCCTCGCCATTTCTTTGCTCGACACCACGGAGGCCCTCTCCTCGAACTCCTCCACCGTCATGGTGCATTCCGTGATGAAGTGGTTCTCTCGCTTCTTGCGCCGGTTCTCGGGGCAGCGTCACTCCCGGCCATCGTTGGCTAGCCGTGAAGAAGAAAGTCAAAATTTAATGGCCGGATGAAAAAAAACGGATGAACAAAGGGAAGGGGAAAGTATGTCGAATTTAATTTCGTTGCGTGGGGAAAAAATCAACGAAGTGGCCGTTACCGGTGAGGTGATTTATGAGTCACTAAACGGATCGGTAAACAAAAAGTTGCTAAAAAGTTTTATCCACCGTGAGGTGGTGCGCAAGGTGAAGGAAATCCAAGATCCTCTCTTATGGGCTAGCTATCTAGTGATTTTCTCTCCGGGTCAGGAAGTGGGGGAGGTTCGCTGTCAGGTGGATGTGGAAACAGACAGAGATCGCGCGGGTTTTGCCATCGGCTATGGGGGCCGTGCCAATCACGCCTTTAACGATGCGATCGATAGGATGCAGTGGTACGAGAAAAACATACCAATGAAGCTCAGCATGTGAAGCTGTGCTTAGGGCCACTTCTGGATAAGTTGGATAAATTAAATAAATCGAATTTTAGATTCGTCGGGAAGCGTGGCAGAAATTTCTTTCACCTTTTTCACGCTCATTAAATAGTTTTGTCCGTTGATCGACGAGGCCAAGCGCACGGCACACTTCTCGCGCATCGAGAACACCGCTCCCTCGGGAGACATCACCTCTCTGATGGTATATTCGGGAAATTTGTCTAAATCGATGCGGGAAGTTTTTCCACAAAGCACAGATTCCGTCATTTCGATGAGCTGCTTCATTACGGCCGTAGAGCGGTCGTAGAGCTCATACCAAGGGTGAACCCCTAGCTCGAGGAGAGAGTAGTTACAGAGTGAAAAATAATTAAAGCTTCGATAAACTTGCACATAATCAGGGCCATAGATCTCAATCACGTCCTCATGGGAAAGGTCGGCGATCAAGGAGGTGTCGCATAAAAGATTGAGTCGTCCCATGGCGTATTCAAGCATACGAATTTCATCACAGGCGTCGAGATCCTGGTCGATCGCGCCACGAATGAAGTCGGTCTGGCCGCGCCAGCCCGTCAAAATCATTTCTTGGGTTTCTTGGGGCAGGGTTAGGAATTTCACCCAGGCACTCGCGGGCGCGGGCTTGATGCGAACTTTTGTAAATTCCATGATGGCAGACTCAAGAGCATCCAAAATCATTTTGGGTCGAGAGATTAGGTGTTCTTGAAGGGCGAGAGATCCCGCGATGCCAAGTTCAGATTTAGTAACTGATTCCGTTTTCATAAAAACCTATTGCGAAAAACCCCTCCGCAATGTCTTAGTTTGCACTAAGTTTTAGTCTAACCGATGACTTCTCTTAAAGTCAGATTAAACAGCACGAACGCGCGGCTTCAAAGCGCTGAGCATGATCTCGCGTTCCACTTCTAGGATGAGATTCATGACGGTTTCTACCTGCAGATTATACATCCGCACGAGGACCTTCAGCTTTTTCAGCGGCGGCACCGCGATCCCTCGTTCAAAGTTCGAGATAAACTGTGCAGAAGAATAGCCTAGGGCTACGCTTACTTCTCTTTGGGTGAGGTCCGCTTTCAGGCGCATTTCCTGAAGGTAGTTCCCTAAGTTGGTGTACCTGCGTGGCAGGGCATATTGTCGCGAGGAGGACTGCTTTTTCTTTGCGCTCATTTCATTACTCATTTAATCAGTTTAATATTGCGGCTTCTAATATCATCGTTATAACAAAAAATTGCAAGTTTTTTAAAGCATTCTCCATTCTCCCACCTAAAATTGGCTGATCTCAGTTTTATATAAATATATCAATGATTTACAGCTGAATTGGTCGACGGGCGCAATGCGTTATTTGGCGGATTTCGTGACAATTTTACTTATATTTCTAATGCGATACTCGGAAAAACGTTTAGTCCGCGACTGTGAACGGAAACTACCGGAAGCGAGAGAGCGGCGACAAAAAAATCCTCCGCGTATGGCCAAAGTTCGTCATTCGACGACAAATACTAGCTACGGAATTTTGGTCGTTTAGCAAAACAAATGTTGGGGAGACTATCTGTTTAAACAAAGAAGTAGATATATCAGTTTGATTTAAGAATAAAAAGAAAAGCGCCGAAAAAAAATTGTAGGGGGCATCATGAAAGACATCTCTCTCGAAAAACTGCGATTTCTCATTCTTCCGTCGGCAAATCCTCCAGAACATCTGGCAGATCTTCATAATAAAGCCTTTCGACTCTGGAAGAGTGTGTGGCAAGAGACTTTGGAAAAACTAAATTTTAGCGCAAATAATTTGACCGAAGAATTCGTTCGACAGGACCTCATCGCCTGCATCACCTACGAAAATAATCCCATTGCAGTCCATTTGTATTCTTTTTTTGCCATCGACTGTGAGGCCGCCCGCACGCATGGCTATTTTAGTAGCAACTATCCGGAGCTCTACTTTGCCAAGCTAGCGAAAGAAAAAGTGCGGAATGTGATGTCGATGGAATACATGACCGTGCACCCGGAATGGAGAAAATCCAAAGAAACCGTGCATCTTGGAGGCGCCTTAGGGGGCCTTGCCGTTCGATCGATGCATGAGCTTGGGGCGGATGCGGCGATTGCCCCCTGCAGACGCGATCATAAGGTGCACGAAATGGCATACGCCTATGGAGGAGAGCCAGTGGTGGCAAATGTGGTGAACCACAATGTGGCCTGCGATCTCGTGATGATTCGTAGGGAAAAAGTGAAGGCTCATCCCTCCGAAGACGTGCAAAACCTTTTGGAGTCTCTTTGGAAAAAAGTGGAATTTTATTCAAGCTTTAGGCCCGTTCCCGCAATGGAAGAGCTCTTGGAGCGAAAGAAAGCCGCGTAAAAGCCGAAGAGTAGAAAGTTTTGGAAATTCTTATGAACGAAACAAGATTGCCCAATCGATTAGAGTTGGCTGCGGAATTCAGTGCCGTGTCCTTTGGTCGTAGCCTTTTTTTGATCACCTTTGATTGGGCGCTAATTTTTTTGTCGATCGGCGTGGCTACTAGTTATCCGGGAGTTTTCAGCTTTGTGTGCGCGCAATTGGTGATCGCCGCTCGCCAGCATTCGCTTTTCCTCACCATGCACGAGGCCACCCATTACAATATCTGCAAGAATCGCAAGTGGAATGATCACTTCAGCAACTTCCTCGCGGCCTGGCCCGTGGGGTTTTCCACCGAGCGTTACCGGACGCGCCACTGGTTGCACCACCGCTATTTAAACACCGATAAAGACCCCGATTGGTTCCGGAAAAAACTAGACCCCAGCTGGCAGTTTCCGATGTCTAAACTGGATTTCTGGCGTCATACCCTGCCGCATCTATTGGGCAAGGGAGTGGTGGAGATGAGCTATGCCTTACGTGGAATCGGAATCAGAAAATCAGACCTTCCGCTGGCTCTGCCCTTTTATGCGGTCATTGCCGCAGCCATCACGCTAGCTGGAGGCTGGCAGGCATTCCTGCTCTACTGGGTCTTGCCCTATGGCACGATTCTCCCGTTCCTACACCGGGTGCGCAATGCTTCGGATCATTTGGGCTTGCCCAAGACACATCTTTTAAATGGCACCAGGAATGTCACCGGTTCGCGAGTCGGGGCGTTCTTTTTTGGCCCGCATAACGCGAATCTGCATCTGGTGCATCATGTTTATCCGTTTGTGCCTTGGTACCGGCTGCCGGCGGTGCACTCATTCCTCTTGCAGAATGCCTATTACCGCGAATATGCCCATGAAAATGATGTTTATTTACTCCCGACCAAGCGGAGCGTGTTTTCCGATATGACCAGTGAGACAGACTTTGGAATACAAGAAACTAGAAAAGCAGCTTAGGCCGAAAGGTCGAGAAAGGTGAAAATGAAAAAAGAAATGAAAGCGTATACAGAAGCAAAAATCAATCACGTGACAAAAAAAGTACTCAGCCTTAACTGGGAAAATCCAAAGGTATATGGGGATTTCCTAGCGCAGGTGTATTTTTATGTTTGTCATACCACCCGTATTTTAGGGGCAGCTGGCTCGCGTTTTCCTCTCCATGAGCAAAAATTGCACCTACAATGCATGCGCCACGCCGGAGAAGAAAAGAGCCATGAGCAGCTCTCTTTTCTTGATTTAAAGACTCTTGGTTTTAAGCCGACCGATTTTCCCGAGCTTCCTGCCACCAAGGCCCTCTATCGGAGCGCGTACTATTTGATCGAGCGGGAGAGCCCAATGGCGATCGTGGGTTATGCTTACTTCCTCGAGTGGCTAGCTGTGGCTGCAGGCTTGAAGCTTCTAGAAGTGGTGGAGCCCATCTATGGCCAAAAAGCCGTGAAACACCTCACGGTGCATGCCAAAGAAGATCCTGAGCATATCGTGGCCGTAGAAGAGATGATCGAAAAGTTGCCCAAGGAATGTATCCCTTACTTGGAAGAGGCGGTGTCCACGGCTGCCCACCAATACGAGAGGCTTCTGGAAGAAATTCAGCAGCGCTCGGCCTCGGCTAAAGTGAAAAAAGCCGCGTAATAAAAATCACTGGAGGGGGAGCTGAACTTCAAATTCGGCCCCTTGTCCAGGCTCGCTCTTCACCAAGATATTCCCTCCATGCATTTCCACGATCTGGCGCGCTATATAAAGCCCCAAGCCCATTCCGGCCACGCTGGAATTTGAAGAGAGCCGCTCAAATCTCTGAAAAATCTTTTCATGGTACTCTTTGGCGATTCCGATTCCGTGATCGCGCACGGAGATGCTTGCGTGATCGTCTTCTTGTTTTACGTGCACTTCGATCGGAGCCCCGGCCCCATATTTTACCGCATTGGTGATGAGGTTCGTGGCCACTTGGTCGATGCGGAAACGGTCCCACTGGCCAAGCACCGATTCGGAAGCCCCGAAATGCAGTTCGCACTTGGACTGCTGGAGCAAAGGCATCAGACGATCGGAAATTTCATTCACTAGTTGGGAAAGGTCGAATTTCTCTTTTTGCAGAGTGAGACGGCCCGCGGAAATGCGCGAGATATCGAGCATATCGTCCACGAGGTGCGCGATACGATCCACGCTTTTTACCGATTGCTCTAGGTAGGTGTGCAGGCGCTCACGCAGGGCAGGCTCCAGTTTGGCGAGTGTTTTCCCCAAGAGCTGGACTTGGAGCTTGAGCGAGGTTAGCGGGGTCTTGAGTTCGTGCGAGGCGATCGAGAGAAATTCATCGCGGGTGCGCACGGCCTCTTGCTGGCTTTCAAAAAGACGAGCATTTTCGATCGCTACCGAGGCGATTTGCGAGATCTGTACTAAAATGATCTCATCCTCGGCCGTGAAATCGCCCTCGAATCTATCGGAAAGCTGGATCAGGCCAAGGTTCTTTCCATCCTGGCCGACCAAAGGGGCCGCAAGCCAGCCACGCAGGGGCGGGCGCAGGGCGCTGTCGCGGTGGAGATCTTTCCAGGCATAGTGCTGTTCTAGTTCCAATTGCGTCAGGCGCAGGGCCCGGCCTTGTCGACACACCAAGTTGTGCAGGTCGGAGCGCTGGAGCTGAGGCTCGCGATCTTTCCACTTTTCGTATTTTTCCGAGAGCGAAACCGCGCTCCTGGCTTTGTCCCAGTCCTGCTCCAGGAAAATGGCCGTAGTGGCCTGGTGTGCGCCGATAATTTGCCTGGCCTGGAGGGTAATCAACTTTAGTCGCTCGCTCAGGTCTAGGGTGGAGTTGAGGGTGACGGCAGCTTCAGACAGCGCCTGCAGCTGGTGGGAGCGATGGGTTTCCGATTGGAGGAGCGCATTCCTTTCGGTGAGTGAGCGTTGGTAGAGATCCGTTAGGCGAAAGATTTGCCTGCGGGCCGAGAGGGCTAGGAAAAATCCGATGGACAGAGTGAACAAGACGCCGGTTCCAGAAAAGACGCGGGCCATTGTCTCTGCCCGCTCGAAGCGTTCTTCGCGTTGGATTGTGGCCGTTTGCGCAAGGTGAAGGAGCTCGGTGCGCATTTCCTCCATGAATTTGCGGCCGATCTCCGGATCGTACAGATCTTTGCCCTGACGAAAATGGCGAATCGTGATGTCGGCATAGCGACTCGCCCATTGTTGAGAGAGTTCTTTTACCGCAGCCACACGTTTTTGCTGTTCACCATTTTCATCCAGCAGGGCCGTGATTTTTTCTAGAGCCGATTCGAGCTCGAATCGTGCTTCTTCATAGGGAGATAAATAGTCTTTGTGGCCCGTCAGGGCAAAGCCGCGCACGCTTGTCTCCATATCGGCCAAGAGTTTTTGCACCCGGTGGCTTTGCGAGATGACTTGTTGGGATCGATCCACCCATTCGGTGGTATCCACAAGCACGCGGATCTGCCAGGCAATGAGGAGCGCCAGCCCAAAGGCCGAGACTAGCGGGAAAAAGAGCGCGCGGAATAGAACGGTGCGAAATTCTTTTTGGTTCAGAGATGAGGAGCTTGGATTCGTTGTGTTCATCTCCATGGAAGGCTTTATCTTACTTGGGTTCGCGCCATCCATCAATTTCTCCGCCGGTGGTGCAGCAAATTGTCGCATCGATAAAATATGGCGAAAATCGCAATATAAACAAAAAATGATATATCTAGACTGGCTCAAGTGGATGCCAGTTCCTGTAAGGTTTTATCCTAATTTTCCGCTGTGTATTTTCCCTCGTCGTCGTGGGATAATTTATCTAATGCCGCGAATTCTTTATCTTTCCTACGATGGAATGCTTGAGCCTCTAGGGGAGTCGCAGGTCCTAAGTTACGTGGATAGGCTGGCCGCGGACTATGAGTTTTACCTGGTTTCCGTTGAGAAAAAATCCGACTGGTCCGATCGTGCACGGCAAAGGGCGCTGCGGACGCGTTTGCGGGCGCGGGGCATCCATTGGTACCCCCTGCGTTACCACAAGCGCCCGAAGTGGCTTGCCGCCTCTTTTGACCTCTTGTGTTGCCTAGCCTTGAGCATTTTCCTCGTGTTGTGGTTTCGCATCGATATCGTGCATGCGCGTAGCTATGTGGTGGCTTTGCCCGCTCTCTTGCTGAAAAAAATCTTTGGCTCTGCCTTTGTCTTCGATATGCGTGGTTTTTGGGTGGATGAGCGCGCCGATGTGGGCCAATGGGGGCGGGAATCCTTTTTCTACCGCGGCCTAAAGCGCCTGGAGCTTGTGTACCTCAAGAGTGCCGATACGATTGTGGCCCTTACCGCCGCCGCGGCGGAGGAAATGCGGTCGTGGCCTGCTCTGCACGGCCAGAAGCTGTCTATCTCGGTGATTCCCACTTGCACCGACCTCACGCTTTTTTATCCACACAAGAAAGCGAGGGACGATCAGTCGTTTGTGTTGGGTTATGTGGGGTCCACGAGTCTTTGGTACGATCTCGCTCCGGTCGTGGAGGTGTTTCGAGAGGTACTTATTCTCAAGCCTCAGGCTAAGCTGCTGTTGCTCACTCGGGATGACCCGCGAGCGGTGCATGAGCTCCTGCAGGGGCTGCCTCCTGACTCTTATCGCTTGCAAGCCGTGTCGCACGCCGAAATACCGGGCGAAATGCGCCGCATGAATGCCACCGCTTTTTTTCTTCGGCCCTTTTATTCCAAAATGGC
>JAKFYM010000332.1 GCA_021730855.1 Bdellovibrionales bacterium | reverse complement strand
GGTCGATGCGAAAGGAACCACCCAGAGAAAAAGTAGACAAAGCTTGAGGAAGCCAATGAGGATCGAAAAAGAAACCAGCATTCTCACTCTTAAAAAAACTCGCGCTTCCAGCAAAACGGGTATTCCACCAACTCACGGCCAGATACGCAAGGAATCCCGGAAAACAAAACAAAAAAATGCTCAAAGCACGCGAGAAAAAAGGACGCGCACGGAAAGGAAAGGCAGGGAGGAGCATCAACACCACTGCCGGTAAAAAAAGTAAACTCTGATAGCGCAATAGGATGAGGAAAGCGAGCAAAGCCCCACCAGCGGCTGCCCAGATTGCCAAACGACCACTCCGTTCGAGAGTTAGAAAAAGAAGTGGAGACAAAGCCCAGACCAACCCATTCGTAGTGTAAATTCCCCAAGACAAATACTGCACTACCAAGAAAACGCCAAAAAGACTTTGCGCCACAGGAGCCTGTAGAAACCTCCTGGAAAAATGCATCCACAGAGCAATGCCCAAAATAGGCACAACTAGCTGCCAAAATTTCGCAGCCAACGCCAAGCTGGACAAAAGATAGGTCGTGAGAGTCAGTAAAGCCGAATAGCCAATGGGCCATAATTTGAGAAAACCAAAATTGGGTTGAGCATAGTCAACGATGGGCTGTCCACCTGCGGCTGTGTAACCCCAGCCTGCCGCCAAATGATGTGCCGCTTGAATCTGCAAGGTTTCATCAGGTCCAGGAGCATAATAAGGCGAAAAAAGAATCAAGAACAGATAGGGCGCAAGCACAAGGAAAGCAAAAGCAGAAAACGAGCGCAACGGATGAAACTTCTGCATAGTCCTTACACTCGCACGAAAAAAAGCCATGGAAAGCAAAATACTATTTTTCTTCCGCTTTTGCGAAACACTGCTAGCCTTGACAAGTTTTCTCCCGCTCGACTATAGAGGGAACAGCCTAACGTCATTACAATTCCTATGCAAACCCACCCCATACCCAAGCACTCCATCTCTGCGGCCTCTCCATCCTGCATAGTGTGCAGGTCCCCAGCCGTCCGCCCTTATGTTTTTTTTCGTGGTTTCCAATCCTGGCGCTGTCCGACCTGCGACCATACATTTGTGCCTTTGCAATCCGGGGAGGTGGACTTTGATGCCTTCTATGGTGAATCCTTCTATGAAAACTATATGAGTGGACTAGGCTATGACAAAGCCGTAGAAACTCATTTGCAGGGAGATTTTCTCAAAAAAGTCCGCCTTCTCCATGAGTTGTTGCCACAAGGAGGCCGAGTGCTCGATGTGGGAGCAGGCCCTGGATATTTTGCGGAGCTTTTGGAAAAATCGGGGAAATTTTTGGTAACTGCCGCTGAGCTCAATCCTGGAGCTATTGCCTATGCGAAAGCCAAGGGGGTGGAGTTTCAAAACTTCGTTACTGAGGACCTACATTCCCCCTATTGCTCCATCCACGGCCAGAAATTTGACTGCGTGATCAGTTGGGCCGTGATCGAGCATGTGGAGGATCCTCGAGCATATCTCGCGCTTTTAGCCTCCTATGTGAAAGACGGAGGCTTAGTGCTGCTCGATACCGGTGTGACCAATCGCTTTTTCGAGCCTCTCGATACCGGTTTCACGAACTGGCTCTTCCCTCCTATGCATCTCCATGTATTCGCAGACCGCTCTCTGAAGTATTTGGTAGAGGAAAGTGGCCTAGAGGTCATTCGTTTTTGGCGATTTTTTGATTTATTCCGCTTTCACTCTTTAGGTTACCGTCTAAGGATTGCAAAACACTGGTTGAGAAATTTTCTCATCGCTCTTCGCCACCCGAAAGCCGTGCTTCACAAAAAAAACAGCGGGCATATCGCACACTGCGGGTTGATGATTGCCCGTAAAATCCAGCCGCAGTAGGCCTTTCTAGTCGAGGCGTTCGACGAAGGCCAGCCGCTCTAGCGCCCGGGGCGAGCGTTGGAGTGGAGAACCGAAGAAGCAACAGGGCCGCCACAGAGTAAAACCGCTTCTATTTTTTTTTTGTAAATAGGTCGAAGCCGCGGGCCCTTAGCAAACGTCGTAGCTCTCCTCGTACTTTGGAGAAAAAAGATCCACGCAAGTGAGAATGATATTTTTTCAAGGCCCGTAGGCCTTCTTCAGTCATTTCTACAGGAATTTTTTCAAACGGAATACGATCCATATGCAAGGGCACATTCAAGGGATCGTCCTTAGGCGTGATATGGTAGTTCGTGCCACTGCCATCATTACCGATATGGAATACCAAGCTTTGCGGAGGATATAATGTATAGAGATCGTGGAGAAAGGCCGAGGCCATCCAACAGATAGCCCAAGAATCCACCCGGCCCTCCACCTGGTCGCGAAGTAGGCCGGAATAGTCATAGGTATTGTCGAAGTCGAAAGCGCGCAGTAAATTTTTTTCTTTTAATTTACGCTCGAGGCGCTCTGCATCGCGGTCAAAAAATTTCCACGCACGATCCCAGGTGGCCCAGCCCAAGCAGTCCGCCCCGCGAAGAAAGAGGGGCCGTTGGACACCATACCGCTCAAAATAAGAATAACCGTGAATGCTCGCCACTCTGGGCTCGTCCTTGTACGCCTCCAGGCCTTCGTTCATGAAGGTGAGGAAATAAGGAGAAGTCTCGAGATCATCTTCCAACACGATCACCCGCGAATGGCGAGACAAGATCTCACTCACGCCGGCGATGATCGATTTCGCGAGCCCCCAATTTTCTTGGCGTTCTGTTAGGTGAATCATCTTGAAGCCCGAAGCTGCTCTTGCCACCTTTCTTGCTTCCTCAACCAACGCCTTGTCCCCTTCCGCCCTTGCTCCATCGCAGAATATATAGAGCTCGGCTTCCCTAGCTCCGTGATTACGCGCCAGGGATTCAAGAGTTTTTGCTAAATGGACGGGGCGCTTATACACAAAAAGCGCAAGGGGAGCGGAAGTCACTTTTCCTCCAAACAGGGGTAGAAACTACCTCAGCCTTGGGCAGGTTGTCAGTAATCCATTAGCAATCCAATGGCCGCCAACGCCCCGCACAATCCATAGGTAAGGGCGGAGATTCTAGAATTTTTCTTAAACCTTTTTTCTCCTTCTAGTAGGATGTTAGCTTTCACAGCTAAATGCCAAACACATGCACCACCCGGCTCTAATATACTTACCGCCAGAAACTGACAAACAGGAAACATGCCGTGATTGAAACCAGCCTGCGTGAGGAACTTCAATCCTGGTGGAAGTGCCTGCGAACATGCAATTTTTTTGAAATCGCTTTTGGTATTCCGGCCTTTCTTGTCTCCTGTGGCCTCTCGGCAAATGGGCCTTTTTTTGCACGTACGGGCATTCCCATCAGCCTTCCTCCTTCTTTCGGAGGAGTGCCACACCAAAGTATCCGGCTTTTTATTTTTGAAATATTTCTACTATGGGTGGCCTTACTAGTGGGTGTGAGCTTTTTTCTCCGTCGTCACACCCCCTTGAAACAAGTACATCACTGGTTATGGTACGGCTGTTTCTTCCTATTTGCCTTTGGCCTAGCGCGCGCCTTACCTGATGTCGCATTGAACCCTCTATGGGTGATTCGGAATTCTTGTTTCGTTTGGTACTTAATTCTTCCACTCTTCCTTTCCATCCTGCCTTTACGGGTTCAGTTTCTCTATGTCTTCCTTAAGATCATGGCCACTTTTGTTTTTGCGATTTTCGTAGGGGATTTGCTGATCGGGATGCACACCTATCTTGTGCCCTCCGTGCAATGGTTCGCCCAAGGAGGAGGAGTCTATCTTTTTTGGGGTCTAGCCTTTTTGCATCGAAATATCTGGATCTGGGCCCCCTTGCAGGTGATTTTTGCCCTGGCTTTTGCCGTCGCATTATTGGGCGCAGCCTCACGCACGGCCCTGCTCGCGCTATTTCTATTGGTACCCGCTTTTTTCGTTTGGGCCTACTACAAGAGCCGGAAGCTTCTTAGCTTACTGCCAAAACTAATCGTATTCATTGTAAGTACGGCGATTTTTTTCTTTTCCATTCTGCATTTTTTCGCAGCTTATGTGGAAGAAGGCAAACAGCAATTTGCTGGTAGCGGGGATGCTTTCCTAAATGACCCCAACTGGCGGCCGATGGAATCTAACCGCCCAATTTTTGGTGGAGGAGCTGACACAGATCCAGCGGGAATGATCCACGGCTCTCTCTATCGTGCCGGCACAGAATATGGTCTAGATTCTTTTCGACTTTTTATGTGGATCGATGCCGCAAATTTATTTTTGGAACATCCGCTTGTAGGCATCGGCTTTCATCGACAAGTGGTGTATCGAGCCTATTTTGGTGCGGGTCTATTCAATCCTAACGATGGCCTGGCCACGAATGGCAAGCCCCCTATTTCCGGGCCCCATAATAGTTATTTAAATGCATTGGCCCGACTCGGGATCCTTGGCATTGGCTTCTTGTTGCTACATTTGGCTTGTGGATGGTTGCTCTTCCAAAGAGGTTATTTCACGGCCGTGCTTCTTCTCTATAGCCAGATGTTCTATTCGTTCTTCAACGTGGGTCTGGAAGGGCCGGCCCGCAGCCACCTTATTCTGTTTGTCATCGCGCTGGCGCTGAAAGTAATGATGACAAATAGCAGGAACAAGGGCGCCACCGGATAGGCCATGCGGATCACCGTAGTCACGAAGCCATACACTCCCAAATAAGAGCCCAAATAAATAAAAATCGCATACGTAGGAAGCGAAGCTAAATCCGGCTTCTTCAACCAAAGCCGCAGATTCCGAACAAGCGCGTAAAAGAAAACAACGTAAAGCAACAAGTTCAATATTTTTAAGGCGAGGGTCAGGGGAAAAGAGTGCACGATAGCCCCCACCAAACCCGCTTCTAGGCGCGCAAAACCAGTAGTTCCATGATGCAAAATCAGTTTCGTCCATTCAAATGGAATGAAGATAAGCTGACGCAAAGGGTGCTCAAGAATGTTTTTTATTCCATCCCTGAAAAGCTGTTCATCGCTCACGCCCTCTGCGAATCGAGAATTACCCAGATAATTCTCCGCTCCAAACGCATATTCCTTGCAAAGAGCTCCGTAGATCCTAGCGCAGGCGCCCTCGGACAAGCCGTTGAGAAAATACGGCCAAGAGTTGCGAGAAAAATCGAATCGCTCCGCATACTCCGTGCGACCAAACAAAACCGCTCCCCCACGGGAGTACATACCGTTCTGCCCAAAAATCCATGCTCGCAAAGGAGTGGTGGCTAGAGAAGAAAATCCCACGATGACCGCAAGCGCGAGGAAGCGTAGTTTTTTTTCGCGCCACAAAAACGCTCCCAAAACAAAAAATATAGCTACAAGGCAATGCACAAAAGAAAAAGAACCCTTGGTAAGGTTCAATGCGAAAGCGGCTAGCACTAGGCCGCCAGTGAAAAGGAAGGCCGTTACCCGCCTGCCCGACACAAAAGCCACGGAGCAGGCAACAAATAAACAAACCAAGCTGGCGGACACGGATTCCGTATAGGCCGCTCCGTTCATGGGGATCAGAAACGTAGGCACGAGTGCAACGGCCAAAGCGGAGCCAAGCCTTCGCGACCAATGCCATGCAGGCAGGGCCACCGAGAGCAGCACAAAAACAGAAAATAAGAAAAAAACGTTCTGAAAGACTGGGAGAGCCTGTGAGAGCTCCAAGCCCGAGTGTAGAAGTAGGCTCAGGACTATCGGGAAAAATGGCTCCCGATCATGGGCACAGCCCAGACCGTGCTCGTGAAAGCAGCGACCCGCTAATTCGTACAGATAGGCGTCGTGCTCTCCTTGTCGAAGATCAGGCACCACCTTCGCAACGAGGAAAAACCATATGCCTAAAAACAAGAGTAAAAAAGTATTTTTTGTTTTCATTTTTTGCTGTGAGGTTAACTTGTACACACACTCTGTAGCTTTCACATCCACAAAAAGTGATGAGGCGCTCCATCCCTCTTGTTTGAAAAGCCTTTACAAGATTTTCAGTGTCAATCAGCCAGCCCCTAAAAATTTTGCCTTCCACGGCTTAAGGAATAGGCGGAAGCGAATATATTGGAGATAGATGCGCATCTTCCATTCCGATAGAAAAGAAGGCTGGCAAGTGTCTCCCATGGCAGAACGAAAGATTTCGTAAAGCCTCAACTCTCCCCAGCGGTTTGGGTGCACAGGATCATGCATGAGCGCAAGTCCGGGCCGAAATTGTTCGCGAGCATCTACCAAATGAATGTTTTGATACTTTCCTTCCACTATAAGCGCCTTAAGTATGTCCGCGTACAAGCCTGCATTCGTGTTTATTTCTGCCAGCTCGGCAGGGGTGTAAGGATATCTTATTCCCGTATTAGGAAGCACCAGGAGTGGGGTGCCCAGGTAAGCTTTAGCTCCTGCACTTTCAAATTTTCTCAAGGCCTCCGCTAGAAGCTGCCGGTATTTTTTGAGGTACTTGGGATCCCGCTGCCGGTCTCCGGCATCGTTGATCCCCGGGCTAAAAAAAATCACGTCATCTGGGAGCAGTTGTGCACGACGAATCTGCCCAATCTGCTCATCCATTTCCAGGCGTGTGGCACTCACAGAGAAATTATGCGGCTCAAATCCACATAGATCGGCTAATAGGTGCGCGTAGGGCAAATTAGAGCGAGTGCCCTGGGAGATGGAGTCGCCAAAAATAATAAGCCGGGCAGGTGGGTTTCCGGCATCACAAGAAGAAAGCCCTAAAGCAAAGATGGATAAACAAATACTATTACAAAAAATTTGGCGAAAATTCATTGGTCCCAGACTATGGCAGCGAGGAGTAAGCGTCAAACAGTACATGGATCGTGAAAGCCGCCCTTGCCTTTGGATGAAGGTGCCCAAGCAAAAGAATCATTAGAGAGTATGCATTCCTTCCTAGAGGCGCCGGAGGTCACCCAAACACCTAAAATTATTGGAAAATTTATTTTCATCTGCAGGCAAGGGCGCCTGCTTAGATGATCAAGATTATCCGTTGAACGGACGATACAGAGAGTACGTAATGAGGGGAAGATTTATGGGGACCTTATCTAAAAACATTCTCTATATCGCTCTAGGGCTGTGCTTCAGTCAGTCCGCTATCGCTGATGCCACTCAAGCAAATGTCTCCTACCGGCAATTAGAGGCCTTCAAAGTAGGCAAAAACATCGTCCACGGCCAAGCCCGCTCCACCAGTGTGGCGCATGGCGCGGCGATCGAAGTGACCGGCCCCGACAACGTTTGCAAAAATGTGATGAATGCCACAGGCAACACCCTCTTTATTCCCGCGAATACCTTAGGCGAATGGCAGGCCTTCGTGAATGCCACCATTCCTGGAGTGACCAAAGGGAGTTGCGCAGGCCACCTGCCCGACCCTCCGGCCCCAAGCTGTGGAGGAATCCTGGTTGGTGGCTTTTGTTGGTACCAAGGGGCTCCTGGGCAATCCTGCACCGCCGCCTGCGCCAGCCACGGCGGCTACAATGCCGCCACCAATGCCTATGCCGGACAGGGCGCCAGCGCTGGATGCACAGCAGTGGCCTCCCAGTTTTATGGCCCACCGATAGTAGGGAACGGAGGATACCGCTGGATCCGAGGTGGCTTGCAGGTCATCACCCCAAGGGGAACTTATTTAGATTCATTAGGTTGCCATTCTCAAGGCCAGCGACAGTCTCAATCAAATTGTGAAGTGGTAGACGAAACCGACGATGGCACACAAACCTTGTCGTGCAGTATGTATCCACTTATTGCTCTAACTAGCGGCATGCCAGCCACTGCGGATGCCACCCCTCCTCCGGGCATGCAACGCTTCTGCGCCTGCAATAACTAGAAGCGGTCTCTTTCCGTTGACCCTGAGGCAGCACCCGCGGACAATTCTAAGATATGCTCCTACTCCTTGGATTCCTGCTTGTGGTTCCAGCCTATGCTAGCGACGAAATTCGCCAAGCACTGGAAGCTTGCCACGCAAAACAGAACTGCCGAGCACTGAAAGTCACCTATTCCGACCTGCATGGGTTGCATGGCGGCATATCCCTCGTCTTTCGTGGAGATGGAAAAGTGGAACAAAAAGCCGTGCGGCACCCCAAGGGCGCGGCCGAGCATATTTCCAAGGAGGAATTTGGCCGCCTAGTTTCTAGGCTCCTTGAGCTAGAGGCCTGGACCCAAAAGACACCGGAAAGAAAAGCCGTGCCCGATGAATTATGGGTCACCACTGAAAGTGGAAAATGGAAAAGGACAGAGCTCGACGATTTGGGAATGGCATAACGAGCTCTCCAAGAACCAACGGATCCTCAAAGTGAAAGAACTGATGCTGGAACTGGCAAAATTTCCCAAGAGCCATAAATAAACTCGCCCCAGCCCGCCTCTTACAACGTAAGACATTCCATTTCCCGTCATAAAAATTTCTTATGCTTTCCATAGGTAGAAGATATTATCCTTATGTTTTATTTCGCACTATCACAGCGAGGAGAGCTGATTCTCGAAAAAACAGGAGCGAAATATATGTGCAAGATTCTTGGAAATTTCAAAGCGGTAGTGATGGTTGCCTTAGGTTTGGCCTCAGTGAGCCCGCAAGCCCATGCCATTGGCGCCTATGCCATTTGTAAAGCGCCATCTCTGGAACTGGTTTTGAATGCTACCCTTCTCTCCAATGGGGAAATTCGCATTGAAAATGGCAGTGTACGAGGCGAGGAGCTTGATAGAGATTTGAGCGGCCGTATTCTTACCCTGAGCACTCATGGTCAAGAATCTTTTGTGGTGACTATGGAAAATACCGAAGTGGAAATCATTGTTTCTTTCGAACCAATGTTCCTAGTCCGGCAGGATGGACAGGAAATAGCTAGCGGTACCTGCGTGACTAACCTAAAGGACTATGTAACCGAGCCATTGTCTAACCGAGCCTCGCGAAACTGAAGGGTAGAGCGCGAAATCGATTTAGGCGTGTGGAATCATACTTAGGAGTTCACGACGTAGTTTCCGCTTTATATAAATAAGAACAAAAAAGGATCCTAAAATAAGCGCTAGCAAGGCAATCACAAAGTAGCGGACGAAAGTCAAGGACGACTCCGCGTTCGCGGGCCCTGTCATCTGTAGGTACAGCGGGGCATAGTGAAACCATTCCAGCAAAAACACTAGAAAGACTCCTTGAGTGAGGGAACAGAATTCTAATTGGCGCATTATCTTTTGTGGCGACTGATTCATGTTTTCTCCTGCGATATTTATATTCTTCTCTATCCCAAAAGACTCGTTAGCTGAAGAATTTCAGGTAAAATGTGTCCGACATCGCGCACAGTCGGTGCGCTTGTGGCTACAGCATGAACAGCGTCAGCGCATCTTGGATTTACCGATCTGCAGCAAATAGGGAAAAGTGGCTAGCGTTTTTGGCCGGTTTCCCGAAACAACCAACTATCGGGATGGGCCTATAGGGACCGAACGTTCGTTGGCTTCATCCCACGACTTTCCATTTTTTTTAGAAAGACAGCTTGGGCTTCGTGATTTGAAAAGAGAATGGACTTGGCCGTACCGTCTTTTTTTCGCACCGTGAGTTGTTTGGAGAAAAAAACATTTCGCGGACCTCTGATGCAATGAATGGCAAAATGCTCAATGTCGCTTAGGGGAATGGAAACTCGAAAGAAGAGAAATAGAGACGTTTCGGCAACTGCTGTATCGCTGAGTTCGATCTTGTCGAAAAAAAAGCGGATGGAGACGACTAGGAAAACAATTCCAAGTAGAATAGCTGGCGCCGCTAAAACTAGTCCTAGCAGATCCCCCAAAAGAAGCATCGGCATATAAATGCCAAGCAGGACTGCGAAGAGCAAGGCAACCATGCCGTCAAAGAATGATTCTCTACCAAGAGGGAAGGAAGAAGTGTGTGTCTGGTCTTTCACGCAGTTACTATATCGCTTGGAAATAATTTAGGCCGCTTTTTTAGGTAAGATTGCTGGCCGAACTCCGGCCAGCGCAGCGGCTTGAACTTAGCCAGAGTTTCTCTTTCTCGTCACCCAGATCAGCCAGCCTCCTAACACAAAAATAAGCACGATCCACCAGAACTCAAGAAGGCCCGGAGTGATTGCCCCACCCAAGCGGACGGCTAGAGGGAAAAGGCGTATCAAGACGAAAACTACGGCAAAAAGAAAAAGTAGCTGCAGAAAGCCGTTTAATTGCCGCCTCATTTTCCCCTAATATCTCCAATGGGCAGCAATATATTCGCGCCGCTTCCACTCCCCCCCACCACCAATGGAGAGATACCGTTCCACTTTTCCACAATCTGCAGCTGAACTAAGCCGGGACTATCCTGCAAGGCACGGCCGCGAACTCTGATAGCTTCCGCCTCCCCCTTAGCCCGGATAATGGCAGTATTCGCCTCTACTTCTGCCTTCTGCTGAATGAACTTGGCTTTCGCTGCCTCCTGCTCCTGCACCATTTTGGCCTCAATGGCTGTTTCCAGCTCTTTGGAGAGCGAGACGTCCTGAATCACCAAATCTTCGATCATAAGAAGCTCGCCAACTTTAGTCTTGGCCGCAGCCAAGGATTTGCTTTTGATTTCTTCGCGTTTCTTCACGATTTGCTCTGCGCTTTGTAGCGCGGTTACTTCCTTAAGCGCCTCGCTTACCCTGGGGGCAATAAGACTATCAAATGGATCTCCAGAATATTCCTGGAAGATCCTCACGATCGCGCTTTCGGGGATTCGATAGAGAATCTTCAGTTCCACATTGATCTGCTGCAGATCAGAGGAGTAGCACTCAGCCTGAGCCGTCTTGGTTTGCTGCCGAACCGAAATTGGAATCACACTGGTGATAAACGGCATCTTAAAGCCGAGCCCTTCAGGGGCGAAAACCGGGGACACCTTACCCATCGTCACCAATACTCCGCGGTGCCCCGGAGGGATCACAAATGTGGCCCCGGTGAGCAAGACAATCACCAAAAAAATAGCCACCGCAATGCCAACATATTTATGGAGGTGCTTGGAACTTTCAAAAACCTGATCGATCGGGCTCATAGATTCTCCAGTGCTTTAAATTTAAAAAACTGATGGGGAAGGCGAGATGAAGCGGAGGCCCCGTCCTCGCCGCTGATACCCTCTATTGGTTGCGATACACTTATCCGAATTACGATCAATACGACACATTTTTGTACACTTAACGTACACTCAAAATGAGCCTGCGTGAGTTTGAACAGACCAGGAAATCCGTCTCCAAGCGCCTCAAGAAGAAGGGGCTGAAACCCTCTGACGTGGAAGTCGCCAGAAGGCGCTGATTCGACCGCAACGATCACGAAGCCAATAATGGTTTAAGAAAAACAAGATCGGCTCCAAAAAAAGCGAAGCCCGAGCTCAAGTGCCCATGCCGCACCAAAGATCTAAGCGTTTCTGAAGCTCACGAATACAAAACTTCAGGACCGATCACTTAGTTAGGTAACCATGGCGCCAATTCTCTTGGAGCCATCTTAATTCTTCCGCAGAGTAATTTCTGGCAACCGAAGCTGGATCGTTCCTGTAGGCCGTGAGCGCAACCGCCAAGTACTCGTCAGGGTTAGTTAGGCCATAGGCGTCGACCGTATCGAAGGTAAGTTTTTGACCAAATGGGAATCCAGCCGAAATAGTTATGTAATCTGTAAAATGATACTCTTGTGCAACACCGTTGATGAATTGAGGAGAACTAAAGATGCCCGTCGCATGCGCCGGCAGGGTTGTAAGGCTCGAGTACGTGGCATTGGTAGAACCGGAACCGGCCAAAACTGGCATCTGCTGACTACCGAGCCACTGATCAAAGGCTCTAGCTTTGCTACGTACAAAGTCCGCTAACATTGCGTTTCGCTGAGAGTCAGAAAGGTTTGGTAGATTCTGGACCCTCAACGACTCTCTCTTGATTTCAACATCTAAACGAACTGTGTGGTCTAAATACTTTTGCCGAGCGGCAGAATATCGAAGCGCCAAAAAAGCATCGGTGCGACGCCTGAAGTCCGGATCGAATTCACGTTGGTAATGCACGAATTCATGAATTAAATTCGAATCGACATTTGAAATTACGTGATCTGGCGTAAGGGTTCCGGAAGTTGTCGAATCGGAAGAAATAAAGATAAAAGTCGAGGAATGCGGCACGCCGTTCACTTCAATTCTTATGGTAGGCTCCATTCCCGGTCGACAAAACGACTGATTCGATTTCATGGTCTCGATGCCGGGGACTCTACTTAGGCTCGGTAAATACTTTAAAAATTCCGTTCCCGTACAAGGCGTATTGAAAAACAACAGCGTATCGGTAGATTCGATAGCTTCAAGTGAGATCGCGCCGGAACAAAGTTTTCGCACGACCGCGTCTTGATGCAGTCTTTTATTGTATTCATTCCACACAAAAGCCGGCGACACAGACTCGTCGGTTAAAAATCGAATCTTTTTCTCTACCGTAGCTTCTGCTTGAGCCAAATCTACGCGGCATGCATCGAAGACGTTTTGATTGCAGTTCTCAAGATTTTGCTCGATGCTAAGGACCTCTTCTCGCAAGTCAGTTGCGTCCGGCTGCATGGCGAATTCATTGAGAACGGGAATCAAACCGTCCGCCAATAACCCAATTGCTCTGAAGTCTTGAAAGCACCCATCGAGAAGGCCACATTTGAACAAAAGTATATTCTGCTCTGGCGTGGGGGGAGGATCCGCGAATGCATCCTGACTTATTATGATTGTGAGAAGAGTTAGAATTGCCGCCAGTCGCATTTCCCAATTTTAATATAAACGCTCGACAGCTTCCAGACGACCCGTTCGAATTAAAAGTGTAAAAATATGTCTCCGGGATGGACCAATCTTACCGATTTGTCGAACTCGCGAATGGTGTTACCTGTTACTCGCTTTCCAGGCGCATCAACGCAGCTTAACTCCAGCCTCTATCCAAGCCTTAAGTCGGCAAAGGGTGTTTTCCCAGCCACAGGCATGATCCAACGCAAAATTTACGTTCGGAACGGTGAGGGCCCACTCCCGTTCACGAATAAGTACGCCCACTTCGCCGCCCAATTGCTTGAATTGAATTTCTACATTGGTCTCTGGCTGTTCCCCATAAGCTCGCCACCGAAACGCCAGTCGCTTTAATGGTTCTACTTCCACTATTCGAATCTCCTGGCGATATTCACCGTGATGCCAAAAAACAGAACTGCCAGGCTTCCACTCACCTTCCATTCGGTCGCAAAGCCACTCCTTTGCGACTGCAGATGAGGTCCAAGCTGTAAAAATCTTATCTACCGATCCTCGCACCCTAAGCGATACAGGAAGGTCGAACACCCGGCGTTTCCGTCCTTTATGCGACAGAACAATCATGTCGGTGCTCACAAAAACTTCCCCATAGCCAGGCAGTCAAAGTACCGGCCATCGAGCTTCCGGTACTTCTTGAGAAGTCCCTCCTGTTCGAAGCCAAACTTCCGATAGAGTGCCACGGCCGGTTGGTTCGTCGTATAAACATGGAGCTCAACCTTCTCTAGGCCGAACTTCTTTGCATGGTCGAGAACAGGGGCTAATAGCTTTGATCCAAGACCCTTGCCCCGGTATTCTGGCAGTAAACCCATTCCAAGGCTGCCCCGATGACTTTGACGAGGATTTTCTTCGGGGAAAACATCGCACCAACCTACCACCTTGCCATTATCCACGGCGTAATAGACGGGCCCATTCTTACCCATAAGCTCATTCTGAAACCCGGCTACCTTCTCCAGAGGAGGAGGTTCGATCATTTCGATGTACACGCGCTCGCGAGCGACTGCGGCCAACGCTTCGTAGAAGCTCGGAATCAATTCTGATTTTGCGTAAATTATTTGCGTGGTCATTATCACGTCCAACACTTCGGAAACGGGAGGGTTATGTAAGCAAAATTTATTAATGTCGGCGAAGGTGAGATTCACTCGTCGCATCCTGCGGCTCGCCCTCCGGGCGCTCCGCTTTCGCTTCGCGTGCGAAAGTAGCCTCCTGGCTACTTTCGTCGAACTCGTCCCGGCTTTGCCGGGCTCGTTCTCTTGCTACCCGCCATTCACCCACAAATTAAAAAGGCCCGCCTACGGCGAGCCTTTTTAATTTGGCGGAGAAGGTGAGATTCGAACTCACGAACGGTGTTACCCGTTACTCGCTTTCCAAGCGAGCGCCTTCGGCCACTCGGCCACCTCTCCGTTTTGTCTAAACTATCTAGAGAACATGAGATCCAACTGATCGCTCTTCGACCAATTAGTCCACCTCTCCGTTTTTCTGCAAATTTTTCTTACTCCTCGCGGGTTTGGGCCCGTTTGGTGCTTACCTTGGTATCACAAAGCATTCGCGTCGTCTATGAAGGTGGTTTGATGCGGTGCGGGTTTAGTCGGGGGGTTTGTCTTTTTCTGTTTTCACCCAGCGCACGTGAAACTCTAGGATTCCACTCTCGCGGATTGGGAGCAGTAGCGGAAAAATTTCTTTCCCTCGTGTAGAGAAGCGGCCTTTGCGAGCGGCATCCTCTCCGATCACGGCTTTGCGCAGGAGGGCTTCTCCTTTGCCAAAGCATAGCTCTTCCATCGACACCCCTAGTTCGCGCGCAAGCTTGTGGATGTTGCGCACATTGCGGGGCGCGCGCCCCGCCATCCATTCACTGATCACACTCGGGCTCACACCCGTGAGCCGCGCTAGATCTGCGGCCTTGCAGCCTCTGGCCTTCAGCAAGGCCCTAAGGTTTTCCTTCAAGCGAATTTCCATTTCGGTCATCATGCGGGGCCTAGTCTCAAGAAAAAACCTGATTTCCGTAAGTCGAAGGCTTATTCCGTAACACCCAGAAAAAATCCAAGAATGAGAACAATGCCCTAGCTTCTTAGGTGCCTAAGGCAAGGGCTAGGCCCTGCTCGAAACGCCTATCACTCTGTCTTTTCGGAAAAAATTTGCTCCCTGAAGGAAGACTAGACAGCAAGGCCACTAAAATGCTACATTCGTAGTACACCCCCCTGAATTCGGGCGCCCACATATCCCGAATTCAGCTTGCTCCTGCGCCAAGCCCTGGGATACTCCTTTGGCTGGTGGCCTGGCTCCATACAGGCTGTCGGGGCTAACCCCGCCAGGACCGGAAGGTAGCAACGGTAACCCATTGGCGGTTGTGATGTGGCACCGCCGGGCCACTCTTTTTCTTATGTCGTATATCGTGCTTGCCCGCAAATACCGACCCCGTCAGTTCCAGGAATTGGTGGGCCAACAACATGTGGCCACCACATTGCTCAATTCCTTTCGCCAGAACAAGCTGGGCCAGGCCTATTTGCTCACCGGCACCCGCGGCGTGGGCAAAACTTCCGTGGCCCGCATCTTTGCCAAAGCCCTGCGCTGCGAAGATCCTGATTCCCAGCCCGGCGGCAAACATCCTGGCCAGAGCTGCGATAAATGCCCAAGCTGCCTAGAAATCCATCTCGGCGCCTCGCTCGATGTGCTTGAGATCGACGGTGCCTCGAATAATGGCGTGGAGAACGTGCGCGAGATCCGCGAGCAAGTGAAATTCCTGCCCTCGCACGGCCGCATGAAAGTCTACATCATCGATGAAGTGCATATGCTCACGAACGCGGCCTTCAATGCGCTTTTGAAGACGCTCGAAGAGCCACCCCCACATGTGACCTTCATCATGGCCACCACGGAATCACAAAAAATCCCGCCCACCATCCTCTCGCGCTGCCAGCGCTTTGACTTCCGCCGCGTGCCCCAGCCCCTCATCCAAGATCATCTCCTGCGTATCACCCAACTGGAAGGCATCCAGGCCGAGCCGGGCACCCTGCGCCTCATCGCGCGCAAGGCCGATGGATCCGTGCGCGATGGCCTCTCCGCTCTCGACCAATGCCTTGCCCTAGGGGGGCGCCAGCTCACCATCCAGGGAGTGACAGAATCCCTGGGCATCGTTAGCACTGGCTTTTTGCTCAAGATCCTCACGCATACGTTTCGCCGCGAGCTCTTGCCCGCCGCCACCCTTCTGCAAGAAGCCTTTGTGAGCGGAGTCGAAATGAAACAGGTAGCCCTCGGCCTTGCCGAAACCCTGCGCAATGCCCTCTTCGTGAAACTCGGGGCCGATGCCTCACTCACGGAAATCTCCGATGAAGAAAAGAAAGACTACCTCGAGCTCGTGGGCTCGCTCGCGCCAGAAACCATCCAAGCAGGCTATCGGCTCATCACCCAATCTCTCGAAGAAATCCTTCGTAGCCCCCTCCCGCGCGCCAGCACCGAGATGGCCCTGGCGCGGCTCTCGGGCATTGGCCACTTAAAGTCCCTAGAAGATTTTCTCCAAGCCGGCCCCGTGGCCGGAGAAAAAAAAAGCCCTAGGCCTGAGCCTGAGCCCACACCGAGGGTCGTAGCCGCCCCCTCCTCCGCACCGTCGCTTCGCCCGAACGCTCCAGTACTCGCGATGGCCACCGCCAAGCCAGCTAGCGCCGTGCTGCCATCCACTCCTACCTTCAAAGACTTCATCGCCCAGGTGCTCCAACAAAAACCCGCCCTCGGCTCCCTGCTCGAACACGCCATTGCCGTCACGCCCGAGGAGAAATGGCCGCAGGCAACAGAGATCAAACTCGGCTTCCGCAAATCCCATGCGTTCTACCAAATGCAGGCCCAGCATAAGGCAAACTTCGACAAGCTGGAGCAGGCCTTGCGTGGCTATCTGCAGCGCGAAACCCGGCTTATGATTGAAACGATCGCCGGCGAAACCACCCCCAGCGGCCCCGCCTCCGTGGTGGAAATCGAAAAGAAAGAAAAGGCCGAAAGTGCGGCTGAAAAGCGCAGCCGTTTTCTGGCCCACGAGATCGTGCGCGATACCAAAGAAATCTTTGGCGCGGAACTTTCCAGTTTTGATATAGATAAAGCCAGACTTTAACCTGCGCAAAACGGCAAGGCGCAAAAGGAGACGGACATGAAACGTGGTGGCGGCGGCGGTGGCGGAATGGGCAATATGCAGCAACTCATGCAACAAGCCCGGCAGATGCAGCAGAAAATGGAAAGCATGCAGGCCGAACTCGCCACCAAAACAGTGGAAGCCTCCTCCGGTGGTGGCGCCGTAAAAGCCGTGGTGAGCGGCAAACAAGAATTGCTCTCGCTCACCATTGCTCCCGAGGCCCTCGAAGGAGCCGATGCCGAGATGCTTTCCGATATGGTGAAAGCCGCCGTGAACGAGGCCTTGAAAAAATCCCAGGAATTACAAAGCCAAATGATGGGCGGCGCGCTCGGAAATATCCCGCTGCCCCCCGGAATGTTTTAAGGTCCTCATGGCATTCATGCCCTCCTCCGCGGACGCTCTCACGCAGTTGGTCCACGAACTCTCCAAGCTCCCCGGCATTGGTGAAAAATCCGCCACGCGCTTGGCCTACCACCTGCTCAATGCCGACACCGCCCGCGTGAAACGCCTCACCGATGCGCTCCTGCGCGCCAAAGAAAAAATCAAGCTCTGCGCACTCTGCTATACTTATACCGAGGACGAGCTCTGCGAGACCTGCGCAAGCCCACTGCGCTCCCAGGATTCCATCTGCGTGGTGGAGCGCCCCAGCGATGTGCGCGCCCTCGAAGCTTCGGGAAAATTCAAGGGCACCTACCACGTCTTGCACGGCACCCTCTCCCCCGTAGACGGCATCGGCCCCGACCAGATCCGCGTGCAGGAGCTCCTCCGCCGCGTGCAGGGATGGGTGAGCGCCTCGCCCTCGCTTGCCCATAAGGAAGTGGTGATGGCGCTCAACCCTAGCGTGGAAGGGGAAGCCACCGCCCTCTATATGACCCGCCTGCTCAAGCCCCTCGGCATCCGCCTCTGGAAAATCGGCTATGGCTTGCCCATGGGCGGCTCCATCGAATACGCCGATCGCGGCACCCTCGGGCGCGCCCTGGAGAACAGGACAGAGTGCTAGAAACCATCCCGCAACCCAGCCTCCAAGGCCTCGTCCAAAGGATGACCCAAGAGCTCAATGCGCGGGCTGTCCTCGTGCTCCATGAAAATGGCCAACTCCTCTACCGCGCGGGAGACGTGCGCGACGAAGACTTCCCCACCATGGCCGCCCTCGTGGCCGCGATGATCGCCGCTGGCAAGTCCCTCGGCAGCGTGGCCAACAATGTCCTGGGCAACCCCAGCCGCTTCAGCTGCGACTCCGAAGCCATGGGCCTCTATACCGTGCAGGTAGAAGCCGGCTACTGGCTCGCCACCCTCTACGACCAACCCCTCAATCCTGGCCTCACCCGCATGAAGATCCGGCGCTACGCCAGCGACTTTCAAAAGCTCGGGATCGAGAAACCCCAGCAGTGGGAACTGACAAAAATGAGCGCGCCCGAGCCGAAACCTGGGGCCGTTTCGTCCCCAGTGCGACCAAGTGGCCCCGACCACCTTGAAAAAATTACCCAGAATGACCCTGGCCTTTTTGCCAATATCACCGATGAAGAGATCGACCGGCTCTTCGATGAAGCGCAGACGTAAGGAAAGACTGCCATGAGCTTCATCAACTACAACAGCAAGGAAATTAACTGCAAGATCGTATACTTCGGCCCGGCCATGAGCGGGAAAACCACCAACCTGCAATATATCTATAGCCAGACCCATCCTGATGGCAAAGGCAAGATGATCAGCCTGCAGACCGACAATGAACGAACTTTGTTTTTTGATTTCCTGCCCTTAGCCCTCGGCACGCTACGCGGCTTTAAAATTAGATTTCATTTATATACCGTGCCCGGCCAGTCCTATTACGACGCCAGCCGCAAGTTAATCCTGCGCGGAGTAGATGGCATAGTCTTTGTAATAGATAGCCAAGTGACTCGGATGGAAGCGAACCTAGAAAGCTTCACAACACTCCGAGGGAATCTTGAGGAGCAAGGCTATGAAATCGAGAATATTCCGCTCGTTTTTCAATACAACAAACGCGATTTACCTAATGTTTGCCCTCTCCCCGAACTGGCGAAAGTCCTTAATCCGCGCGGCCTACCCTCGTTTGAGGCTGTGGCCAGCAACGGAAGCGGTGTCTTGGAGACTCTAAAGGGTCTGTCCAAGCTGATACTCAAAGACCTCAAAGGTCAGCCCTAAAGCGCCAACCTACGCGCTCCTCTAGGGCCAAGAAAAACAAAACCCGCAAAAACTGAAACTCAGTGCGCATTTGAAGCGCCTGTTTTCCTAAAAGGACTTTCTATGAAAAACCAATCGATCACTGATTCACACCTGCGCTCGCTCGAAGAGATTTTGCGCAAACAACGTGCGGAAATTCTCACCAACGGCAAGACGCTGCGACTCGACTTCAACATCGACAAGAACGAACTTCTCGACGAAGTGGACATGGCGATCGCCGACATCGAGCGCGGCATGAAGATGCGTTTAGGCAATCGCGAAAGCCTCTATTTCCGCAAGGTGGAAGAAGCCCTACTGAGGATGAAGAATGGGACTTACGGACAATGCCTACAATGCGGCGGGAGCATCGGCGTGAAACGCCTGGAGGCGCGGCCCACGGCGGAACTCTGCATCGACTGCAAGGAAAGCGCGGAAAAAGCGGAAGCCTTGAATGCCGAGGGACGCAAACACAAGAGCCTGGGCGAGTTAGTGAACTTTAAGGCTTAAAAAATTTTCGAGGGGCGAGAGCGGTCTTCTAGGGATGGGAGACTTTGTTGCCAGGGTGGGCAAAAGGGGCAGCCATTGGGGGCTCGGTGTGGTTAGCACCGGGCCCCCGTTTTTATGCCAGCGAGCCGGGCCAAGAAAAAAGGGATGCCGGTTTCCCAACATCCCTTCCATGGCAAAAATAATCTTGATTTATAGTTGCAGAGCTTTTTGCACGTTGATCCGCTTGCCGGTGATCGTGCGTCCTTCCAGGACCGAAAGACGATCTCCCGATTCTAGCAGGCGGCGCTTGACCTCTTTGTAGTCCGCATTGGGAAACTGCGACCACACGAGGGCGGCAGCTCCCGCCACATGCGGGCAGGCCATGGAGGTTCCCGAAAGGCTGCTATAGCGGCCATTCGGCGTGGTGCTGTAGATCCCGTTGCCCGGAGCTCCCACGTGCACTGTCTTCAAACCAGTGTTGGAGAAGTAGGCGAGCCCATCATTCTTCGTGGTGGCGGCCACGGTGATCATGTTCTCGAGGTTGAAGGCGGCGGGATACATGGGATCACGGTCGTTGTCGGCACTATCGTTCCCGGCAGCGGCCACGAACAACACACCAGCGTCTCCCGCTCTTTCGATGGCATCCTTGAGCGCATCATTGCCTTCGTCGGCACCGCCACCCCAGGAGTTCGACAGCACTTTCGCGCCCCGGCTCACGGCATAGTCGATTCCCTTGATGGCGTCGGCAGTGTCTCCGCTGCCAGCGGCATCGAGAAATTTCACGGCCATGAGCGAAACCTTTTGGGCCACGCCCGAGATTCCTTGCCCATCGCCACCCACGGCACCGATCGTGCCCGCGCAATGCGTGCCATGTTGGTTGTCGTCAAAGGGAAGGTTGTCGTTATGCACGAAGTCCCAGCCCACCACGTCGCCCACATATTGGTCGCCATTGGCATCCACGCCCGTGCGGGCATTGCGCGAAGAGGGGTTTCTCCACATATTCGCGGCCAGATCGGGATGGTTGTAGTCGATGCCCGTGTCGATCACGGCCACGATCACATTTTTGGAACCGCGCTGGGTGGCCCAAGCCTTGTCGGCTCCCACTTTTTCAATGCCCCAAGCACGGTCTAGATTCGGATCGACCTTGGGCGGATTCACTTCGGAAGGAGCTGGCTTGATTTCCGGACGGCGGGCAGCCACGGGCGGATTCGTGGGACGCGAAGGCTGGCTCGGAGGGCGAGGCTTCACATTCGTATTGCAGCCCGGAGGGAAAGGCAGGCCTGGAATATAACAAGGCTTGCCGGCTTGCACTTCGGGCTGGGCCTCGAGGGCGTAGATCATATAGTTGGGCTGGACATACTCGACATTAGGGTCGCGCTGAAGATCGGCCACGGCCTCTTCTACGTTGAGCTTCTCTGTATTGAAAAATAGATGCTCGAAGTTTTGGAATTTCCCAGAGAAGCGGCGCACGCTCACCACTTGGATGCGTTCATACAAGTCTTCCGACGCACGCAACGAACGGATCGCGGCGGGACGGTATTTCACGATCACTTCGCCCTCTCGATACGCGGGGCGCTCCTGACCATTGACCATCACCGTCTTACCCGCATGGGCCACCATGCTCGCCAGGCACATCAAACCCGTGAGAGCTAAGGTGAAAGAAATTCCTTTTTTCATTTCCACTCCTTTAGATCGAACCTCCACGCATAGGTACCCCTCAGAGGGCGCGTTCTTTTTTGTTCGACGTCTAAATATGAAAACTTGCCGCGCGACAAATGGACAATAGAAAAGTGCGTCAAGTTCCAACACAACCTTACAAACAACATGTAATATTTATGTGCGGCTCGACGATAAAATAGCGATAAAAATGATTTAGGTCGGAAAAAAGAAAGGACCCGAGCCTGCGCTCAAGGTCCTCTCGCTCCCCTACAGAAATTTAATTTAAGGGCGGATTGTTCTGCTGCTGGCGGCGAATAAAGGTCGGGATGTCGTACTCATCATCCGTCAGATTCGTCACTCCCAAGGAACGCGCAATTTGTTGCGCGCGAGCCAGGCTCTCGGCCCGAGGGTCCTTCGCACGTGCTCCGGCAGCTTCCTCTTTAGGAGCGCGGGGCTCAAGCATTGGCTCCTCGAACATTTCCACTTGCTCCATCTGCGCGCTGCTGGCTCCAACCGGCGGCTCCGCCAGGCTGCGAGACTGCATCGCCTGCGGTTGTGGCAAGAGCTCTTCCTCTTCGCTCACAAAAGGCTCAGGCGCCTTCTCCGTGGCCATAGCATCGATCTGGGCATCCACTTCGTCGAGCGAGGCCGAAGGAATGATCGCCTCCAAGGTAGGTGCCGCCACTGCGGGAGCCGGAGCCTGAGGCATAGGAGCGGAGGCGGCTTGCGGAGCCACATAAGCCGGAGTGTGGTTCAGCTCCTGGCGCGTGGTGACCACAGGCTGCGCGGGTGCGGCGGCGGGCGCTGCCGGTGTGGCACGCATTTCAGGCAGGGGTGGCTGCATGCTTTGGGCACGCACCAGGGATTCTGCTTGAGTTCCCGCCATGGAACCCATCGAGCTGCGTTCTTGCATCGAGATGGGCGCTCCGAGAGCGGCGTTCTGCTGAGCCACGCCGATTCCGGTGGCGATCACGGTGATCTTCACGCGGTTCTTCATGTTCTCGTCGATCACGGAGCCGAAAATGATTTCGGCGTCTTCGTGAGCGGCTTCCATGATGAGCGTGGTGGCCTCGTTCACTTCGAAAGCAGTGAGGTCGGGGCCGCCGGTCACGTTGATGATCAAGCCCGTGGCTCCGTCCACCGAGATGTCCTCGAGCAGCGGAGAAGAGATCGCATTCGTGGCGGCTTCCACGGCACGGTGTTCGCCCTCGCCTAGGCCGGTGCCCATGAGCGCGAGGCCTTTGTTGGCCATGATGGTGCGCACGTCGGCAAAGTCGGTATTGATCAAACCAGTATGGTTGATCAAGTCGGAGATGCCTTGTACGGCATTGAGCAGCACTTCATCGGCCTTTTTAAAGGCGTCCATGAAACTCATGTGATTGCCGGCGATCGAAAGCAGTCGCTGGTTGGGAATGGTGATCAACGAATCCACGCTCTCGCGCAGGAAACGGATCCCATCCACCGCTTGGCGCATGCGCTTGCGGCCCTCGAAATCGAAAGGCTTGGTCACCACGCCCACGGTGAGGATGCCCAGCTCTTTGGAGATCTTGGCGATCACCGGAGCCGCGCCCGTGCCCGTGCCTCCGCCCATGCCGGCCGTCACGAACACCATATCGGATCCCGCGAGGGCATCCGCAATCTTGTGGTAGTCTTCCAGAGCGGCCCGCCGCCCCACTTCCGGATTTGCTCCAGCGCCGAGACCTTTGGTGAGCTCGCCGCCAATGGCGATCTTCACTTCCGCTAACGAAGCGCTCAGGGCCTGGCGATCGGTATTCACCGCGATGAATTCCACTCCGCTTAGGCCTGACCGGATCATGGTGTTCACGGCATTGCCGCCGCTCCCGCCCACGCCGATTACCTTGATTTTTGCCCCTTGACTCACATTTGCTGTTTTATCCAGCTCGAACATATTTCCCCTTCCGTAGCTCGTTCCAGTTCCGTCTAGAAACCCAGGAGCTCAAAATAGGTCCCGAACCCAACCCGTCATCACATCGCGCATCCGGCGTCCCACGCCTTCGCTGTTGTGTGAGCGGTGGTTCTTCGCCGCCAGTTTATTCGCCGCGTGCTTGAGAAGGCCCACTCCGGTGGCGAATTTCGGCGAGTTCACAATGTCTCGCAATCCACCCATCCCGCTGGGATACCCTCTCTTAACCGGCATCTCAAAAACCATTTCTGCAAGCTCCGGCATGCCTTCCAGCATCGCGCAGCCGCCCGTGATCACCAATCCGCTACCAATAAGATCTGTGTATCCGGTCTTTTCGATCTCCGCCTTGATCAGCTGGAACATTTCTTCCGTGCGCGGCTCAATGATCTCTGCGAGCAGGCGACGGGCCACGATGCGCGGCTGCCGCCCACCCACACCGGGAACCTCGATGGTCTCTTCGGGGGTGATCATGAGCTTCATGCAGCAGCCATGGCGGATCTTGATCTTCTCGGCCTCTACCTGCGGAGTGCGCAAGCCCACGGCGATATCGTTGGTGATGTGATTGCCACCGATATTGATCACTCCGGTGTGCACCAGCGCGCCACCCACGAAGATGCAGATATCGCTCGTGCCGCCGCCGATGTCCACGAGGGCCACGCCCAGCTCTTTTTCGTCGTCGGAGAGCACGGCCTCGGCGCTGGCGATTTGCTCGAGCACGAGTTCATTGACATGAATGCCAGCGCGGTTGGCGCATTTCACTAAATTTTGTGTAGAAGAGGAGGAAGCAGTGATGATGTGGATCTTGCCTTCGAGCCGCACCCCGTTCATCCCGATCGGATCCTTGATGCCGTCCTGGCCATCAATGATGAAATCCTGAGGAATCAGGTGAATTACCTGACGGTCGGCGGGGATGGCGATCGCTTTCGCGGCGTCAATCACTCGCTCCACGTCGTGGGCGTCGATCTCTTTATTTTTTACGCTCACCACTCCGGAAGAGTTAAAAGAGCGAACATGATTCCCGGCCACTCCCACATAGGCATACTCAATATCGAAGCCCGACATGAGCTCGGCTTCTTCAATCGCACGCTGGATTCCTTCCACCGTGGATTCGATATTGATGACTGCGCCTTTGCGTAAACCGGTAGATGGTCTGGTACCGAGCCCGATGATGTCGATGCCCGTTTCCGTGATCTGCCCAACGATGGCACAGATTTTCGTGGTACCAATATCTAAACCAACGAGAAATTCCTGCTTGGCCACGACCCCCTCCTTAGGAGCGTATCTTGTGCGGCACCGCGATGACACGGTAGCCTATATCTATAGGGTAGGTTTACCTTTCTAGTTTGACAACCACTTTTTTCCCGAGCTCCAAACGAATTATCCTAGGATTTTTACTTTGTTGCACCAGATGACGCACCACCACCTCCCAGCGCTGGAGCTGCCGGCGCACGTCTTCCTCCCCCATGCTCACCGTGTATAACCGATCAAGTTGCCCTGTCTTGCCAACCAAGGGCTTGGGGGGAAAACGCAGGGTGAGCAGGAAGGGTGCCCCCTCCTCCTCCGTGCGCACCGTGATCTCGCCTAAGTCCTTTTCGCTAAAAAGTTTGGAAGCACGAAAACTATCGAGAGCTTGGAGCGCAATCTCCACGCGCTTGCGCAAGAGCGCCGAATCCTTTGCGGCCCCCTCGAGCTGCACGAGCGGAAAGGCCAGAGAATCCCCGCTTTTGATTTTAGCAAAAGGCACTCCCTCGCGATTGAGGTAGTACATCGATCCCGCTCCGAGGATCGCCATGGGAACTTCAGGATTGTATTGGATCTGGATTTTATTCGGCAGCACCCGCAGGGCCGTGGCGCTGTGAATCCAAGGATCCGCTTCGACGCGCTTGCGGATCTCCTCGAGGTCTAAAGTAAAGATATTTGCTCCGGGAGGGATGGCGGCCAGCTTTATGATCGCTTCGCGATCGAGAGCGCCCTTGGTGACGAGCTCCACTTGCTTCACGGCAAAACGCGAAGAGGTGAAAAGAAAGTTTCGCAGCTCCATGCCAATAAAGATCAGGGCCACGAGCCCGAGGGCCGTGGGCACGGCCACAAAAAAGAAAGTGCGTGTGACGCCGGCCTTCATCGCAGCACCTGCGCCTGCAATACGATCACTTCCTCGTGCAAATCCACGCCGGAATGCGCTTTTACCTTTTCCTTCGCAAGCTCAATGAGAGCGAGCACATCGCTTTTTGTGGCGCCGCCCTCGTTCACGATGAAGTTGCAGTGCTTCTCGCTAAAACGCGCCCCCCCCACTTTGTGGCCCCGCAATCCTGCATCGGCTATCAGCTTCCAGGCATTTTGCCCTTTCGGATTGCGAAAAACGCTGCCGCAGCTGGGCAGCTCGATCGGCTGAGCGGCTTTGCGCTTGCGAATCGATTCAGCGAGGCGGGCTTTGATTTGCGCGGGCTCCTCGGGGCGCAGCTGCAAGGTGGCCGCATAGACCAGCTCGCCTGCTTGCATATAGTGCTGCTCACGATAGGAATAGACGAGCTCCCGCTTCGGCACCTTCCGCTCCCCGCCCTTGAGCTGCACCAACTCCACTTCCAGCAAGGCATCTTCAATCCAGCCTTCCGCCGTGCCCGCATTCATCTTGATCGCGCCGCCGAGATTGCCGGGCACTCCGGACAGGGCTTCGATGCCGCCCAGGCCTTGGCTCGCGCAAGCATTGAGCAAACGAGAGTTGAGGGTGGAGGCCGAGGCGTGCACTTTCTGGGACGGGAGGAATTCCAGAAAAGCCTCTAGTTCTTTTGTGCAGATAACCACGCCCTGAATGCCTTCGTCCGGCGCCACCACGTTGGAGCCATTGCCCAGAATGCAGTAAGGCGTTTGGTTTTTTTGCAGGTAGGTGCCGAGGGTCCAAAGATGCTCCTTGGTGCGCGGCAAGGCAAAAACTTCCGCCGGGCCACCGATGCGGTAGGAAGTGTGCTTCGCGAGCGGCTCTTGGGAGCGATGCGGAATTTCAGAAGGAAACATTTGCCTATGAGCGTAACTCAAAACGCGCGGGAGCGCGATTGCTCCAGATTCTATGCACAATTATCGGGAAAAAATGTGGGTGAATTGGGGATAAAAAACAGCCTCAGGCTTGGCTCTTTGGCGGAAAATCCGCGTCACGAGCGGAGCAGCGGAACTTACCCACAATCCATCCACGTTTTCTGCGGGGACTCTGGGGATAAAATTCGGCAGCTGCCAGTTCCTAGCGAAGAAAAACGGGGCGGATCGGCACGAGCGAAGACCCAACGCTCCGGGAAATGCTGGCCCCTTTTGCAAGCCCACCCCATTGCCCGTCGGGGGCAGGGGCTTTGGTGACCCAGCGCCTGGAGCGCGCGAAGCTCACGAAACGTCGTTGGATACTGAATTCGAAAGCGGAAGAAAGGCCCACGACCTCGCCTTGGGCATTGACTACAGGCCCCCCACTCATCCCTCCGTATATGTCCGCGTTGTCTGTCTTCAAAGGATCCAATGCAGTTCCCGTCGTGTACCGCATCGTTTTCCCGTCGGCGTCTGGCTGTGGGAAACGAGAGTAAGTCCCGTTCATCCTTCGTTGGCCTGCAATCCTGTGTTCCCATGCGATCTCATGCTCTCCAAGGTTGATTGCCTTCATTTCACAACCCGTACAGCCCGCCCAACCCAAGTGAAAAAGCGGTTCCCCTACGCCAGATTGCTCTTGGGCAATGGGAAGAGGAGTCCCCAACACTTGGCCAGACCGCAGCTCAACATAATCTGTGTAATTGTCGGTACGTACGGTGGTGGCAAGCTTGTGGATATAGGCTGGATCGATCTCCTGTATCCGCAAAGGATTTACCAACGGATGCGCAATCCGCTCCCCCGCGTCGTTCCACACCACCACGTTCGCCACGCCCCGCTCTTGCGCTTGGGTGGTCAGTTTGTCCACCAGGTCTTGCAAAGGAATCCGCGGTGGTCGCTTGAAAGTCGTCAGCTCCGGGAACAGCACATGAAGAGCGGTGAAAACCGTGCTTCCGTCTCCGGCGATCAGCCCGCTTCCCCTGCCACTAAAGGGAATAAGAATTTCGCAGGACTCTAACCCCTCTTGCTCACAAGCCTCGAGAAAAGGACCAACGCAGTCGCGCTCTTCCGGAGTCATGACGTCCCAAAGCTTTTGTAATTCGGCGAGGGGGAAGGCTTGCCGCTCCACAAGCGGCTTGATCTTAACCACCGACAAAGCCGCTCTACGCACCGGCTCGGGAGTGGTGGCCGCGTCCACAGGAAAAAATCCGGGGAAAGCCGGCTCAAATTCAGGGGGGTTAAATAAATAAGGGTGGCTGATACGGAAGCTCGCTTGCCGCATCAGCCTCTCCTCTGCGGTGCATTCGGAGCATTGGAAAAAAGCATACCGTGCTTCCGCTTGCGCGCGGCTTTCCGCAAAGGCAGGAGAGGGAGAAAGGGAAAAAAATGCTGTCAAGAGAAGGGGGAAAGGCATGCCCCCTCAATATAGGGAGAGGTGCTGTACGTCTATGGATTTTTTCCTATCCCTTTTTGCTCAATTGCAGGGAGCAGGGAAATAGTCTGTGTGGCTGCCCACGAACGGCCAATGGGTAAGGTCGGTTTCTACGCCCCGCGCTCTATCCAATGTCCTGATAATATTTTGGGCATTCGACTGTATATCCATGCGATTTTGGTAATTGCAGTAGCGCTCCTGCCGCCAATGCTCCTCAATATTCGTTTTTAGTTGCGTGTACTCTGCGTCGGTCATGAATAACGCCAAGATACTTCTACAATTCCTCAATTCGTGCCAAGGCCTAGGCCCCCCTTGCGGAAGGTTATTCAGCCTCAAGTACAGAGTGGTGGCCGCGGTTTGTATACGAGCCGAGCAATAAGCCACAGTGGCAGCACGATCCGCAGTCACGGCCATGGTCAAAATGATGTCCTCCATGGGCAAAACGATTTGGGCTTTTTCTTCGTCATAATCGCCTGCTCGCACGTCATTCATGACGCTGTTCATATTTCGACGAAGCTGAGTGGCAACCCTTATATATTCGCTCGTGGGAAGCCTCGCCACCAGGGCGAAAGCAAGGATGGAATTATAGTCCGACACCGTGAACACGGATCTATTGTCGAAATCTCTGTAGGTTGTCCCAGAACTAATACGCTGAAGATCGGGAACCTGAAGGAATAGGAGAGAAAACAAAAGATCATTGGCGTACAAATTGGCTTGCCTCGCGATCGCAGCATAAAAGGCAACGAGCCCATCACTAGTTTTGTACTCAATTCTGCGGGCGGCGCTTGCAATAGCCTCTATGCCGTCAAGACTGACATGGCTAGCACGAAACTCACTCTCCCTTAAGAAGTCGGCAAATAGGTTCTCCACATAGTCAGCGGAATACCCATCGGCATTTACTTTTGCAGCTAGCTTATGGAGAAGGGGGAAACGATTGTCGATGTCCTGATACCGCTCACGAAGCTCTTTGATGGTTTCTGTTGGTTCAAGGAAAAGATAGGACAAACGAGGCGCATTGAGAGCCGTGACCAAAGCATCGTCTGTTGCTTGGGAGCGGGCCGAAGCGGGCGAGCTGAGCCCAAAGCTAAGAATGATTCCGATCCATAACGCATATTTCTGAACGTTCATCGCAGTACCTCACTAAATGTTCGTGGGCGCACCCTATCATAGGGCGGCATGATGACGAATGACTTTAGTAAGACATTGGAGCTGGCCCTGAGAACAATTCCTCGGCGCCGATCAACGTGCGTCCTGCTCTGGACCCACAATTCTTTTCAAAAAAAGGCGCGTTTCCTGGCCCACCAGATTGGCCCGCATAGCCTCCTCCCAACGATCCATCTGGTCGCTGGGACGCAAGGTGCTCCAATAGCCAGGACGCACGCTATAGAAACCCCGCGCAGGCATGTTGCGTATGGCGGAGGAAAATCCCAGCAATGCGCCTCTCTGATCCACCATGGCTCCGCCACTCATACCGCCCACCGCATCGGCGCTGTCTAGCAAAACCGTATTTTCCAACTCTTCCATCATCTTTCCAACCGTCACAGCCTGGCTTTCGCCATCCGCATCAGGAAAAGGGTAGCGGCTGATTTGAGCATGAAAGTGGATGCGCCGCATATCTGGTCGCTGCTTCTCGGCTGGCCGATCGTAACAGCCAGTGCAAGTCGGCCAACCCAAATGAAAGATGTTTTCTCCCTTAGCGGGAATTTCAGTGGCGATGGCCAGTGGTTTTCCTAAACTTCCTTCGGAAACCAACTCGACATAATCATCTATAGGAAGAAAGTTTTGGCCGGTCCTGCGGAGGAACTCGGGTAAAAAGCGCTCACCCCAACGCCGCACACGCAGCGGCTGAAAGTCAGGGGTGGAAACAACATTCCCCCTCTTATCCATCACAAGCCAAGGCAAGGGTTCCTGACTATCCAGCGCCTCTTGACTTGCTTGAAACGCATGCACTCGCTCCACCTCATTGGTGCTTTCTAGAGATTTCAAAAAAGTGGAAAGGACCACGTGCATACTGGTAAATAAAATGTGCTCACTTCCAGCGATTACCGCACTTCCACCATCCCGAGCCAAAGGAATGGCACAAGATTGCTGGCTCTCCCGCAAGCACCGGTTCAGGTAGAATTTCATGTAATGATAGTGCAGCCCCAGTCTGGCCGTATTCGGATCATGCAGGAACTGGTTGAGTTCTTCCGTGGGAGCGGTTCGATATGAGGTAATAACAAATACTTTGAGCACCGAATCTGCAGCGCTCCTGACTCCTTCGGGAAAACGAGAATCCTCTGGAGCATAGAAACCAGGCAAAGGCATGAGGTCTTGGGCGAGCGGCAGGCCTAGGGCATCGAACCTCTGCCGCAACTGCAAAATCCGGAGAAATTTTTCGGATCGACTACAATTTTCGCAATTTTGGTAAGGGGCAAAGGAGTCCTCCAGGAAAGCGCGTGACCCGACAGGAAGAGGTGGAGGTGGATTGCTTGGAGCCTGGATCGTGGCCAGCGCTATAGCCGGGAAAAGACAAATAGAAAGAAGCCATGCCATGCGCATAGATATAATGCATTGCGGCATTTCTGTAAAGGTAAAAGCCGGCCCCTTTGCCTGTTGATAAAGGCACCTAACAAATGGAATTCCATAGAAAAACTGTTTATCTGTCCGGGATCTCCCGGGAATAGTCCACGTAAGTAGGCAGAGTCACTCTAAAATCTATATTTCATCAACAGGCAAAGGGGCCAGTTTTAGCCCTTCACTAGGCTCAGCACCTGCTCGCCGGCCATATACACATTCCCTGCGCCTAAGGTGAGGAACAAATCCCCCGGCAAAAGCTTCGGGGCGATCTTTGCGCCCGAGCTCTTGGCCTCGCCCACGAATTCCACCGATTTGTGCCCGTGCTGGCGGATGTCCTCGGCCAGCTTCTCCGAGCTCACGCCCGGAATGGGGGCTTCGCCGGCCGGATAGATGTCTGCCAGGAAAAGCACGTCCGTATTGTCGAAGGCCTTGAGGAAATCCTCATAGCAATCCTGGGTGCGCGAATAGCGATGCGGCTGGAAACAAGTGACGATGCGGCCCGACCAGGCCTCGCGCGCGGCGGCGAGCGTGGCGCGGATTTCGGTGGGATGGTGGCCGTAGTCGTCGAACACCCGCACTCCGCCCTTATCGCCCTTCAGCTCAAAGCGGCGGCGCACGCCCTTGAATTGGGCCAGGCCCTGGGTGGATTGCTCCACGGTGAGGCCGATCTCCATGCCCGTGGCGATCGCGGCCAGAGAATTCAACACATTGTGTTTACCAGGCACGTGGCAGTGCACGATGCCTAGGTTTTTCTCGTTTTTCCAAAGCTCGTAGGTGGAGCCGAATTTTTCCACATGGGTGTTGCGAGCCTGCAGATCGGCCTGGGGCGAAAAACCGTACGTAAGGTATGGCTTTTTCAGGCGGGGCAGGATCGATTTCACGTTCTCGTCATCTGCGCAGAGCACGGCGAGTCCATAAAAAGGAATCCTGTTTACAAAATCCACGAAGGCATCCTTGATATTCTGGATGTTGCCGTAGGTATTGAGATGGTCGTTGTCGATATTGGTCACGATCGCGATCGTGGCCGGCAGGTGGAGGAAGCTTTTGTCGCTCTCGTCCGCCTCGGCCACGAGGAAATCCCCCTTGCCGAGCTTGGCGTTCCCGCCCAGGGCATCCACCTTTCCGCCGATGATGATGGTGGGATCGAGGCCCGAATGCTGCACGATATGCGCGATCATGCTCGTAGTGGTGGTCTTGCCATGGGTGCCGGCGATGGCGATGCTGGTCTTCATCTTCATCAGCTCGGCGAGCATCTCGGCGCGCTGGATGATCGGTACCTTATTGCGGCGGGCCGCCTGGATCTCAGGGTTTTTTTCGTCGATGGCGCTCGAAACCACCACCACATCGGAATGATTTAAATTCTTTTCGTCATGGCCGTAGTGCACAGTGGCGCCGAGTGAGGCCAAGCGGCGCGTGGTCTCGGACTCGCTGATATCGGAGCCGCTCACCACATAGCC
>JAKFYM010000012.1 GCA_021730855.1 Bdellovibrionales bacterium | reverse complement strand
GTTATAGGGGAAATGGTTCAGCGATTTGGACAGGAAAAGTTCATAATTTTTTCCAATGTTGTTCCAAAAATTTTAGAAATGGAAGTTGATAAAAAAGGACGACTCAGCGGAATTCCTGCAATTGCCGAAATGGACGCGCTAGCGAAGGCGTTTTTGAACAAAGAGAAAATGATAAATATGCATCTTTCTCATAAAGGGTATCGAGAGAGGGCGCAAGAGAGTACTGAAAGTCTTCATAAGGTAGACCGAGAAATAAAAGTAAACACGAATATTCCATTTGATGAGTGTGATCGTAGATTACGCACATTCAACGGCGTTAGGAGTGATTCCGTTTACGTGGGTATGGCATATGAAATTTGGAATGGTCTTTTGGGCACTCGGACTGAATTTTCAAAAAAAACATTCAAGAGATTGGTCTATTCAAGTGAGTGGACTGCTATGAGGGTATTTACAAATTTACTTATCTTTAGGCATTTATGTAATCTCTTCCCGAATTCCTCAAACTCAAAGATCGCCGCTTTTCAGTCGTTAAATAAAAACAATTGGAAAGATATAGAGCACGCTGCCGTGGGTGCTTATTGTGACGTACTCGTAACCAATGATAAAAAATTTCAAGCTTTCTGTGGACATTTGCACGAGGTGGGCGCGGTTCCCTTTGCGTCGATAAACTTGCTGGGGCTAGAAAATCAACTTTCGCAAAGTTAGATTGTATGGGTTTGAGTGCTGGCAGGTGTTTTTTCTTTGTCTCGCTGCAACCACTTTAGTATCTAGTGCCATCGGAGAAACGGCAGCAAACATTGCTCATGAGATCAAAAATTCTCTGGCAGCGATTCAGTTGCAGGCTCAGATTCTTCGTCGTTATGAGGAAAAATTCTTTCAGGGATCCAGCAGTTCGTGAGCGGTGATCTTTGCTTTTCTTCCGTGCCAAGCGGCGTAAGTCGCCACTAAGCCAGAGAGAATAAATCCTGAATAACCAAAGCGTAAGAAAACACCGGCACCAATTGCTGATCCAACAACGAACGCCGCGATGGAACCGGCGCGTAGATAGTTTGTCCACATTTCCTTTGAAAATCGGTCTTTTTCTGACCTAACGGTAAGCGCGCGAGATAAGCCGATTCCAAGATCCGTTGTAAGCCCGGTCAAGTGGGTAGTCCTAACCGAGCGCCCAGAGGAGGAAGTGATGGCGGCGTTTTGAAGCCCGCTTGCAAGGCATAGGAGCGCTAAGAGCAGGTAACTTCTCCTTAAGCTTAACTCGTCACCAAAGTTTCCGAATAGGGGAAGTGCACCAGCAGCAGCCACTATGAAAAGACATAGAGCGCTCAGCCCCATCACCCAATCGAAGTGAGGTTTCTTGCCGAGGTAGATGGGGCGATCGATCATCAGCCCAGCTAGAAAGGCGCCAAAGAGAAAGAAAACAGGAACAGATAGGATTCCAATGGCCGCTTCGATCTGACCATTCACTACGTCTACGCCGAAGAGCGTAGCAAACCCCGTTACGTGGCTCACGAACCTTCCTGTGGCCAGAAATCCACCAGCGTTGATGCACCCGCCGCTAAAGCTAAGAAGGAACCAGTTTAACGCTACGGTGTGATTGGGAGCTTGGTCAAACTTATGATTGAACATTATTCACCGATACTGCCCCACTGCGCAAAACCTAGATGTCGAAAAGTCTACGATACATCCACGACGTTTTCTCGTGAAGCTGAATTCTTTGGGTGGACGAATCTATAGGATTATAGGATTACCTGATCCCACTCGTCTCTCGTTAGAGGGCGCCGATCGTTGAGTATAAGTCTATCCGCAATGTCAACAACCGAAGAAGTTCTTTCTTTTGGAATTACCCAAATTTAGAACGGACCATTTTAGCGTTGCCCCTTCGCGAAGCTATAGATGCGCGCCTTCCGTTCGCCCTTGGCCTTGAGCGCATGCTTCTTTACAAGCGCGGCCATGTCTCGCTCCAGGGTTCGCTTAGGAATATCGGGCAACCATTCCACTACATCATGCATGGAGAACTGCTCGCGCCTCTTTGCGTGGGCGAGAATCTTCCTGTGCCGCGCTTCCGGAGTTTTACCGGCACTGTCACGCAGGAGTTTCCGGCCATCGTTCACCACTTCTTCGGCAGAATTGGCGAAACATTCTGCTAGGAATTCCAAGATCGGATGCAGCTGCCCCAGTGCGCGGCTCTGGCGGATTGCGGAGTAGTAGCGGTCACGTCCGCGCATGATAGCGGTTTCGCTAGGCACAAACCGCGCAAGCCGCTGTCCGCCGAGCATCAACAGTAGATGCTGCATTAGGCGTACGGTGCGGCCATTGCCATCGGCGAAAGGATGTATGGATACCGCAATGAAGTGAAAGGCAAAGACCCGTGTGAACGGGTTGGAATCTTTAGTGTCTTCTAACCAGCGCCACAGATCATTGAGGAGATCTTTCAGGGCATGCGGCTGTGGGCATTCTTCTAGAATTTCGCCAGTGCCGGCGTTTACAATAGAAACAGGAATCGAGCGGATACGACCACACTGTCTTTCCTCGATCAGTCCCTGGGTAATTAACTTCTGAATGTCGCACATATCGACGACCTTGAGAGGGCGGGTGTCCTCGGCCAGCTGCTCTATATAGTCGAGGGCCTCGTGGTAGTTTTGCACTTCCTTGATGTCCTTTGCCGATCCGGCCACGCGCTTTCCCTGAAGCACGGCGGTGACTTCACTCTCCCCTAGGGTATTGCCTTCAATCTGGTTGGAGTACGTGATGGCGCGCACCTTGGCCTTTCGGAGCAGCTTCACCTCCTGGGGGGTGCCCAGGTACTCGTCCAGGAAGGGCTTGGTCTCCGCAATGCGCATGAGATGGCCTACCAGGGCATCGGTCATCCTTATCTCGTGGGGGATCTTATGTTGGCTTAGTGTTGGATAGCGGTTCTCCATAGCTATTTATCCGCCATTTATCCGCCATTGTCAATGTGGCGGATAAGCCTGAAAATGCATTTATCCGCCACTTATCCGCCATCCGCCACTATGGCGGATAAATTTCCTAGCTCCGGTTAGGCAAAGATTTGTGGGGTATGGGCGTGCTTGGTTGGCCTCAGGCCCTAGTAAAGCTGCCTTTACTAGCCTCAAGTCTTAGTAAAGCATTCTTGCCTAGCCGCCCGGCCTCAAGCACGGCCCGAAATACCCAAAGCCCCGGCCTTCCCTAAACCCGGCGCGGGATAACTTGGCGGTGGCCATCATGATAAACGCGAGAGACGAGTGTTTTCTACGAACAACCCATTAACCCCCCCTGTGCGGGGGACGAATTTTTTTCCTCAATACCGGAATCCAGGAATATGAGGTAACTGGTATCCAGGAATCCCAGAATGAAAGAGCAGTTCATGAAAACAGCAATTTTTCTTTTCTGCCTTTTGTTTACTACCGCTAGCCAGGCTAAGGAGACGAAGGTGTTAGACGAGTTGGAACAATTAGAAGTAAATGGCTCACGCCAGTGGGTCTTGTATCGGAGCCAAAATCCAGACGCTCCAGTTGTGCTCTTTGTTCACGGTGGTCCTGGCTCTCCTCTCATGTTGTTTTCTCGTGGATTCGACGACACCTTCCTGAAAGACTTCATTATAGTGCACTGGGACCAACGCCTAACGGGGAAATCTTATGATCCAAATTTACCCGTAAGCACTTTCACCCTTGATCAAGTCGTGAAAGATGGCCTTAAGGTCGTGGACCATCTTAAAAAGAAATTTCGACGGCCCAAAATTCTTCTAATGGGTCATTCGTGGGGATCGATTGTCGCCTCTCATATGGCACTGAATCGGCCTGAAGATTTTATCTCGTACATAAGCGTCGGTACGGTAAGCGATATGAAGGCCGGCGATCAGATGAAGTACCAGTTCCTGCTTAACGAAGTGAAGGCTTCCGAAAACAAAGAGGATCAAGAAACCTTCGAAGCCATGGGGCCTCCGCCATGGACCGAATTCCCACAGTTAGTGAAACTCAGTCGGTTGATGAACAAGTATAAAGGCAGCTTCTATTCTCTTTCACCAGCAGACCTCAATAAAGCAGTGGAAAAGACCAAGGAGTATTCACAGGAGGAACTGGAAAGCTTGAATGTGAGCATGGAAAAAATCTGGAAACAAATTTTCCCCTTTTTAGAAAAATATCGAGCGAGTACCGCGATTCCTAGACTTAGTCTCCCCGTTATTTTTGCGCAGGGAAAATGCGATATGGCTACGCCAACGGTCCTGGCTTCTGAATACTATCGAGGATTTTCCTCAGCCAAAGGCAAGCAGTGGGTGGATTTCGAAAAGTCTGCGCATTTCCCTATGTACGAAGAGCCCCAGAAGTTTCTTAAATTGATGCTTGAGGCGGTAAAGTAGAAGTTTGATCTTTGTATTGTGATCCTTCGCAAGGATCTGTTGTGCGCTCCTCACATGCGCTAAGGGAGTAATGATGCTTTATGAAATTGGCGTACTGGCAACCTCTATCATCGCGGGCGGCGTTGCTTCCGTTGCGGGTTTCGGCATCGGCAGTCTCATCACTCCGGTGCTCAGTCTTTCGATTGGAACTAAGCTCGCCGTAGCCGTGGTATCGATTCCGCATTTGATCGCCACAGCGATTCGCTTTGCCATGCTGCGATCTCATGTGGATAAGCGAATTCTCCTAGGCTTCGGGTTGATGAGCATCGCGGGTGGCCTCACCGGAGCGATTCTGCACACGCAGTTCGCCACTCCAGGTCTAACCTTGGTCTTCGGCATGATCCTTCTCTTTGCCGGCTTTACAGGCGTAACCGGCCTCTCGGAACGAATGCGCTTTCACGGGGCCTTCGCGTGGATTGCGGGCGCGGTCTCCGGTTTTCTGGGCGGCCTCGTGGGCAACCAAGGCGGCATTCGTTCGGCGGCCCTGCTCGGGGCTCAAATCTCGAAAGAGTCGTTTGTCGCCACCGCCACGGCGATAGGCCTCGCGGTGGATGCCGCCCGCATGCCGATCTATTTTTGGAGCGAGCACGAGGGAATCTTGATGAACGGCAAATGGATTGCCATCGCCACCCTAGGCGCGGTAGCTGGCACCCTCCTGGGCACGAAGCTCTTGAAGCGGCTGCCGGAGCGTGCGTTCCGGCGTGTGGTTTCCGGGCTGATTTTCTTCCTGGGCGCCTTTATGTTCTACCAAGGGATCAGAGCATGAGGGCCTCCGATCGCCCCACGGCCCTCCGGCTTGGCGGCATGGAGGACTTACTTCTCTTCTTCCTGTGCTCTCGATACAGAAGCAGAAGGCGGCGCTGGAGGGGGAAACTCGCCGAAGAACTAACTGCTCCGCGCAAGACCCAAGGCCCGATCTTCCCTATACCCACTGCGGGATGACTGGGAGAGGATCGCTATGATAGGTAGTTTGTTTCGAGCTGCGAGTGAATGGGCAATGAATAGGTAAATGGAGATGCGAGCCGGAGATGTTTAAATTTCTTTTCGATACCTCTCTTGGCCGCGATTTTTGGAACTATCGGCTTGGCCAGCTCGTATCCTTGATTGGTGATTCATGCAGCCACATTGCGCTCGCGTGGTGGATCCTAGAAAAAACAGGCTCGGCTGCGCAAATGTCTTCCGTTCTGGCGCCGGCCATGTTCGTGAGAATTTTTCTGTTGCCCTTGGTCGGACCCATTGGGGATCGCTTTGCGCGTAAGAACCTAATCATCATCGCAGATCTTTGGCGGTTGGTTTTTACATTGGTGCTCGCCGGCATGGTTTTCTTCGATTTCTATAACCAGCCACTATTGATTTTCGTTTTTTCACTCGTCTCCGTGGGATCGGCGCTGTTTCAAGCAGCTGCCGGTGGAATCGTTCCGCAGATCGTAGAAAAAAACAAGTTACAGGTGGCCATGCAACAGTCACAGGCCATCAATTCCTTGGGGAATATTTTGGGCGGTATTTTAGGCGGTGTCGTTGTTTCTTTTGTCGGAGTATTTGGCGCTTTTCTCATCGATTCTGTTTCTTATTTGGTTGCAGGTTTTTTTACCGCTTTTATCCAGGCCGATACAAAACCCAAGCGGATAGTCTCGCCGAAATTAGGAAATGCCCTGAATCGATGGACTGTGGAGCTATTTGACGGGTTTCGGATACTCTATCGACTCCCTGTTTTGTTTTGGATCTGCATCATCGCGATGTTCATGAATTTAGCGTTATCCCCTCTCGGGGTGATCCTTCCTGTACTAGCCAAAGAAGCGAGAGACATGCCCGCCTGGTATTTGGGAAGCCTTGAAAGTAGCATCGGGCTCGGTGCGGTAATCGGTGCCTTCACTTTGAATGTTCCGAAGCGGATCTTGAGCACGCATTGGTTGCTTCTTCTGTCTATCGCGATGATCGGAATTGGCGTGGCGCTACTGCCCTTTGCACCTACGATTGTGTTACCGCTCACGGTTCTTTTTTGGATCGGAATTGGCAGCACCTGGGCCAATGTGATCATCGGCACCCAGGTTTCCCTTTCGGTGCCCGATAGTTTTCGCGCGCGCATCGGATCGATTATGGGGTTCCTCTGCAGCGGTATTTCCCCCCTCGGAATCGCAGGAGTGGGCTTATTGATCTCTGGCATAGGCCTTACGCAGACTTTGGTGTTCATGGGGCTCTGGGTAGTGGTGATGACGCCCTTGATGTTAGCCATTCCCAGGTTCTCTACCTATGTTGATTCCTCTCCGGAAGAGGCCGGAGCCTTTTTCCAGAAGCACTATCCGGGCGTATTGAAGTAGCTCTCTATTGATGGAGCACCCACTATGGTGATCCCACTAAGGAAGCGATTGTAGCGGTGACGCGAGCCGATGGAAGCAGGGAGCAGATTCGTTACCCTCCGGCGAGGCCTGACATTCGCGTCCCCCAATTTGAATCGAAGCAAGGCTGCTAAGCGATCAGCTTTTTCTTCAGCTTAGCAATTTCCTGTTCCACTCTATCCAGGCGTGATTCTGCATTCGATCGCCCATTAAGGCCCTCCCGCAAAATTTGGTTCAGGAGCTTCTGGTAGGAGGCGCCTGATTGCCCGGCTAATTTTCGCAGTGACTCGAGGCTATCTTGGTCGACATTGATCGTGATTTTCACTTTTTTGTTCTTCGCCATTCGCTCACGGATGGTGGTTGTGCCTTTACGATCGATAGTTAAATTGCTGATCTTAGGTTGCTTCATAATATAATCTCCTAAACTTTCTCCACTCAGCGCATCCGATAATGCGAATTAGGTCTCCACGTTTTGTGAACCAAGTGGTTAAGATTCGTCCGGAATTGGATTTTCCAATCCAGTAAAACCTGCCTTCGAGATCGGAGTGCTTTGCGTCCACCATTTGAATGCCATTCGGATCAAAAAAACATTCTACGGCTTTCGCGAAGGGGACTTTGTGTTTGCGGATATTCTCCAATTCCTTGTTTAAGTCCCACTCAAATTCCATGGTACTAAAAGTACCATATTTGTATGTATATAACCATATCTCTATTCTTTTGGAGAGAAATACTCAAAATCTTTAAATATTTTACGATGATTGCTGTGGATTACCGCTATCCACCCGTAGGGCAGATCCTCAGGACTAAGGGGGCCTAGGCCCTGCTTGAGAGAGCGTTAAAGAGCAGGAAGTGCCGTAGTAGTTGTGTTTAAGGCCGCCTTCCATAGGTCATCCCTCACTTCGCCTCAACCCCATCCTTCACCAGGCCGTCCCGCGCGTGCCGGATTACTTTTTTCTCGTTGATGATCCAGATGTCGGGGGCATTGCCTTCCACTAGGATGGCGGCTGCCATGATTTCGAACTGTTGGTCATTAGCGGTGCACCTATGTTCGCAGTAGCGGCTCAAGTCAGCTAAGGAAAAGCCCTGGCCTGTCTGCCGATAGGTGAAGGTCACAGGGGTTTCTTGATCCTTGCTATATTCATCAATGTCAAAATAGCGCGGATCTTCTGCGCCAATAGTTTTTTCGGGAGAATAGGGGCTCAGGAAGCCAACCTTAGACCATCTTTGTTTCTCCGCATCGGGTAAAAAACCGACTCCGTTCAATAGGTCGGTGCTGTAGCGGCGGTGTTCTGCATAGAATGCCTTCTGAGCGCCATAGGGGGCGGCCAAGGACATTTTCATTTCAGAACGTGCCTCCAGGATTTCTTTCGGGCTTAGGGGCTTGAAGGGAGAGGGAGAGGATTGCGCGAGAGGCTGGGTTTTAGAGCCTGCCCCGAGATCCGCTTTGGCAGGCGTTCCATTTTTGGTGGGCGCAAGCTTTCGGACTGTAGCTGCTTCCGTAAGGGGAGGGCTGTCCAGCGCGTCTGCCATGGGTAAGCGTTCTACTTGCCACCGAGAAACAAATACAGCGGCAATCAGCAACGAGAAAAAAACACCAAACCATATTTTTTTGCGATTTCTCATTTGGAATAGCCTACCTTGCCATTTGCCTTGCGCCAACGCGCACCTCTTTGTCAAAAAACTGGGCAATTGCACTTTTTAAAAATCGGCGTAATCTGAAAATAGATCGCTTAATTCCGTGAAGGAAGCGGGGGACCCACTTTTGGGGCGCATCGTTCGTAAGAACGTAGGACAAACTCTTCAGTCCGAGCCCGGCAGCTAACCTCGTCAGCGTTGAAGAGGAACGTCTATGGGCATTTCGCCCACGGTATTTCCTCAGAACAATTTGCTTAGGAGGTTAACGTGGGCACAGTCTTGTCGTCTTTAAAGCGTGCATTTGTAGGGGCTCCAATGGCCAGCTCGGAAGCCCAGCACCAACGGTTGTCTAAGAAGAAGGCCTTGGCCACATTTTCTTCAGATCCTCTCTCCTCGGTGGCTTACGCCACAGAAGAAATCCTACTGATTTTATTGCTCGCCGGCACTGCAGCCCTGCATTTGTCGATTCCCATCGCACTCACCATTATTGCGCTGCTTTTTATCGTGGTTTTTTCCTACCGGCAAACGATCTACGAATACCCGAACGGAGGTGGGGCCTATATTGTGGCCCATGAAAACCTAGGCGAGTCGGCGGGGCTCACGGCGGCGGCGGCATTGCTGACGGACTATATATTGACCGTGGCCGTGAGTGTGGCCGCCGGCATTGCGGCGCTCACCTCCGCCTTTCCTAACCTGCAGCCTCATAGCGTCTTCTTGTGTTTGGTTTCCATCGTGGTCGTCACTCTCATGAACCTACGGGGCATTCGGGAATCCTCAACAATCTTTGCCATTCCCACCTATGCCTTTATTGCGGGGATCCTGGTGATGCTCGCTATGGGCGCGTGGAAGCTCTCCACTGGGGAATTCACGCACATATCCCCGCCGGAGCTCCCGATACAACATTCGTTGACGCTCTTTTTGCTCCTCCGAGCGTTCTCTTCCGGTTGCACGGCCCTGACGGGCGTGGAGGCCGTCAGCAACGGCATTCCGTTATTTCGGAAGCCAGAGTCTCGCAATGCGGCGCTCACCCTGATGGTGATGGTGGGGATTTTGGCGGTCATGTTCTTCGGGATCACTTTCTTTTCCCACTTCCACGGGATTGTGCCGAATAGCGGCGAAACCGTGGTTTCTCAGCTTGCACGCTCCATTTTTGGAACCACGGTTCCGTACTACTACGTGCAGTTCACCACCATGGGCATCCTGATCCTTGCCGCAAACACGGCCTATGCGGATTTTCCAAGGCTCACCTCGATCTTGGCGAGAGATCGTTATCTCCCGAGGCAGCTCACTTCTGTTGGCGATCGCTTGGTGTTTTCCAACGGCATCCTGATGTTAGGTTTGGCTTCGGCTGCCCTGATCGTGCTTTTTCAGGCCAGCACCCACGCCTTGATTCCGCTCTACGCGGTGGGGGTTTTCCTCTCCTTCACCTTCTCGCAGATCGGGATGGTGAAGCATTGGTTTGCGAAGCGCCAAACGGGATGGAGGAAAAAAGCAGCCGTGAATCTTGTCGGCGGCGTCTTGACCGGGATCGTAACCATCGTCATCACGGTCACAAAATTTAGCCATGGGGCCTGGATCATCACTTTGGTGATTCCGCTCTTCATCTGGGCGTTCACCTGCGTGAAAAAACACTATGTAGGTGTGGGGAAACAATTGTCTCTTGTGGGACAAAATCCGGAACAGTACGAATCTCCCATGCAGCATATGGTGGTGATGCCGATCTCTGGTTTGCATAGAGGGGTTGTCGAAGCGATGCGGTATGCACAGTCTATCGCTCAGGATGTGAGGGCGGTGTACGTGAACCTAGATCCCACCGCCACCGATCGTTTGCGGAAAGACTGGGATCGCTGGGGTAAGAAAATCCCGCTGGTGATTTTGGAGTCTCCTTACCGTTCGGTAGTCTCGCCTCTGCTGAACTATATAGACGAAGCCAGGGCCATGAATCCCCGAGAGATGGTCACGGTATTGATTCCGGAATTCGTGACGGCGAAATGGTGGGAGGGAATTTTTCACAATCAGACGGCCTTTGTGATGCGAGCGGCATTGTTATTTAAGCGGAACGTGGTGGTCACGAGCGTTCGGTATCATTTGGATTAGTGCTTATGCCTAGTGCCCCTGAGCTCTCCTCGTGGCGCTGCGGCCATGGAAGGGCTGGATTTCGATCCAGAAGGGAATGTCTGGTACGGCCAGACTTATACCAATATTGTTGGGCGGCTGCGTTTGTAAGTCTTCCAGAAAGAGAAAAGGGGACCACGCTTGCGCGTGAGTCCCCAAGAGTTAAGCATTTCTCTTAAAGAGAAATTTAGGCTGCTTAAAAAAACCAGCCAATCGAGGGAAGGAAGATAAAGGTATCGTCCAGCAATCCCAACTTCATATCGGTGAAAAGGTTCTTAGAGGCGCCAAATTTTGCTCCTAAATGCACTAGGCCCTCGAAATTCACGTCTGTGTTTGAGACATCAAATCCTAGGAAGCTGAGGCTGGAGCGGCTGATTCCTACGCCCAGGCCAAGTCCCACAAAGGGCGTGAACTTAGGTGTGTTCATGTCGAAATTATAGAGAACCGTGGGCATGATGGGGATTACCCATGTAGATCCAGAAGCGCTGCTAATTGACGTGGACCGAGTGTGGAATCCAGTTTCTCCGCCCACTTCCCAGTTGTTGTCTAGTTGGTATAGGGCGATCAAGTTGCCTCCCCAAAATGCGTTGCCATCCAAGAGCATGAGTGGGGCACTAACGCCAAATCGTGTTTCCCCGACCTCTGCCTTGGCGGTGGCGGCGAATAGAGATAGGCAAAGAATCAAAAACGAGACCTTCATATTGTTTCTCCTGCGGTTATTGTTTTTATGGAAAACAAACATTTATCAACACAATCCTCTTGAGAGCAAGGTTTTGATTTTTCGCGTCTCGTCGTCTCCTCAGTAGGCCAACGTGCGGGCGGGGAGACAAAGCCTAACCGGCGGGGTAGTATCGATAAGTAATTTGTTGAAAGGCCATCGGTCTAGGACATGGCGGCCTCAAACTCCTAGAGCTCCGCGATCTTTTCCATCAAGGGCGCGTCTCGCTCGGTCACAAAATTGATCACTAGCCCTGGGCGCCCGGCGCGAGCGGTTCGGCCCACGCGATGGAGATAGTTCTCCATCTGCTGCGGCAGGTGGTAGTTGATCACCCGGCCCACATGCTCCACGTCGAGGCCACGGGAGGCAAGGTCGGTGGAAACGAGGTACTCCACCTGTCCATCCCGAAAGTTTTTCAGATTTTTTCGTCTCTCCACTTTTTCCATCTCGCCGCGATAGACCACGCAGGCGAGCCCCAACTTTTTCAACTCCTCCGCCACCTTATCGCATTGCTCGCGGGTGTTGACAAAGAGGATCGTTCCGCCGCTCACGCGCTCGGCCACCACTTTTTCCAGCAGGGGGAAGCGCTTGCCATCGAGCACTTTGCGATTCTGGGTGGTAAGTGTAGACACAAGCCGGTGGCTGCCTTCGGTGCGGATCACCTTGGCATCGGAAAAGAGTTGGTTGATCAGCTCCTGCACCGCTGGCGATACCGTGGCGGAGAAGAGGGCCGTCTGCCGATCTTCCGGGCAGGCCGCGCAGATCTGCTGGGCATTGGGGAGAAATCCCTGATCGAGCATCTGGTCGGCCTCGTCGAACACTAGAAAACGCACGTCCTCGAGGCTCAGGTGGCCGCGATCCATGTATTGAACCAGACGCCCAGGCGTGGCCACCAGCACTTCAAAGGCGCCGGCGATGCTCCGCTTAGCTACCTCACTGGTGGTGCCGCCGAGGAGCGCCCGCACGCGCACGCGGGTGGTATGAGTGAAGGGCTTAAACACTTTTGCTACCTGTTCACCTAGCTCACGCGTGGGCACGATCACCACCGCCCGGGGTTGGCCGTTTTCGGTGATGGGATCTTTGGCAATTTCGAGGCTTTTCACCAAGTGGAGGATGGGTAGGGCATAGGCTAGGGTTTTGCCGCTGCCGGTTTCGGCCACGCCGGCGAGGGAGCGTCCATCGAGCAGCGCAGGCATGGTGCGGGCTTGGATCTCCGTGGGCGTATGAAAGCCCTTCTCGGCAAGCGTTTCCCGGAGGGTTTCGAGCAAATCAAAGTCGTTGAAGGAAGTCATGGAGCTTTCCTATCGTTCCCAGCGGCCTGCTGGGTGCCAGTAGAAAGTGGCAAGGTGACGGTGAAAACAGATCCCTTGCCCGGCTCGCTCTGGAGCAAAATCTCTCCCTGGTGTGCTTCCACGATTTTGCGGCTAATAAAGAGGCCAAGGCCCATTCCGCTCACGGTGTTGGCGGAAACGGCCCTTTCAAAACGATCAAAGATCCTGGCTTGATCGTCCTTTGCAATCCCCATTCCTTGGTCATGAAACTCGATGAGCACCTTGCTCGGACCCACATGAGTGATTATTGCTACGGGCCTGCCCCCTCCATATTTCAGCGCATTCATGAGCAGGTTGGAAAAAACCTGGTCCAGGCGGCTGCTATCGCCATAGACGGGAATCGGGCCCTCGCATTTGAGCGTCATGACACAGCCCGCGGAGAGGAATTGCTCCTCAAAGTGGCCGGTGGCCTCCTGAATCACTTCACACAGGTCGATCGGTCGCTTATCCACATTCAGGCGATCCATAGAAATTTTGGAGACGTCGAGCATATTGTCGATCAATCCCACGATGCGATCTAGCTGGCGTCCCGCACCGAGAATAAATTTTTTGGTCTTTTCATGAAACGCCTGGGGATCATTTTTCTCTATTTGCCGTTGTGCCATCTGCACTTGTAGCTTGAGCGAGGTCATTGGTGTCCTTAGCTCATGGCTGGCAATGCTCAAAAACTCGTCGCGGGCCCGGATTGCGTGCTCAAGCTGTGCGGTTCTCTCGCGCACTCTCTCGTCTAGGTCTTCATTGGAGCGCCGTAATCTTTCTTCCAGGCGTCGCCTTTCGGTCATGTCCCGAGTCACCTTGGAGAAACCTAGCATTTTTCCATCTTTGTTTTTGATTGCGGTGAGAGTCACATTTGCCCAGAAATGCGTGCCGTCCTTGCGCACCCGCCAGCCCTCGTCTTCGAATCTTCCGGTCATGGTGGCTTCTTCCAATTCCCACTCTGGCTTTTTCGAGCGGATTTCCGCGGTAGGATAAAATTTGGAAAAGTGTTGCCCAATGATCTCTTCGGGCAGGTATCCTTTCAGTCGTTGCGCGCCCTCATTCCAGGTGGCCACGTACCCTTCAGGATCAATCATGAAAATGGCGTAGTCTTTGACGGCGGAGACTAGAAGCCGGTAGCGTTCTTCGCTAAATTTTAATTGTTCTTCAGCCAGCATTTTTTGGGTGAGATCGCGGGTGACTTTGGCAAAACCTACGAGTTGTCCTCCGCTGTTCACGAGCTTGGTGATCACCACATTTGCCCAGAATTGGCTGCCGTCTTGTCGAACGCGCCAGCCTTCTTCTTCAAAACGGCCTTCTTTGAGGGCAATAGTTAGTTCGTTCTGCGGATGCTGGCGATCGATGTCTTTCTGAGTGTAAAAAATAGAGAAATGTTTCCCAATCGCTTCTTCGGCCTTATAGCCTTTAAAGCGCTGGGCCCCCGCGTTCCAGCTTTGCACATAGCCATTGGGATCGAGAAGAAAGATGGCGTAGTCGGAGACACTCTCCACGAGGAGTTGGAAGCGCTCCTCGCTGTCGGCGAGGTTTCGCTGCGTCTGCTGAGCGTTTTCTTTCTTCTCTTCTTTAGGAGTAGAGAGAGTGGAAGAATTGGGGGGGGCTTTGGTCATTATGCTGTTCCTTGCTCCTACTATTGAAAAATGGCGCGCCAGAGCCAAAGCGAAGCCCGTTTCCTACCCCCTATATGACAGATTTTGATCACTTTGACGCCCTTAAAAGGCATTTTTTTGTGCGCCGCAAGGATTTGGGCAGGAAACCTTCGCCTAAAGGGCAAGAATAGGGGTTGGGCAAGTCAGGGAATGCGTCTCTATAGGCGAAAAATCACTTCTAGGAGCCGGCCGGGGGCGTTTGGCCTTTTGTCTTTTCTAGCTTCTCTTGGCTGCGGCGTAGGCCGTCTAGCGCATCGTCTGCGGCCTTGATTTGGTTCTGGATCAACTGGATTTGGCTGAGCGCCCACACTTTCCGGCTTTCCCTTTTTTCCATTTCTACTTTGGAAATGAGGTCCTTCTCCAAAAGGACTCGGCCGCTAGCAATACGATTTTGGAAATAGGCCAAGGTGGCCCTTGCTCCCATCAAGGAAGTTTCTAGGGCTCTTTTCTCGGTTTGGGTCGCTGTCTGCAGCAGTTGCGCGATTTCTTGGCGATAGTCCCGGGCCGGATTTCCTTTTTGCAGCAGGCGAAGGCGGGCGATGGCCGCGATTTCCCGCGCTCTCTCTGTTTGGCTCTCCTGCTGAGCCAGGGAGTTCTCGGCCTGCAGGTAGGTAAATTCTTTTTCGCGAAAAATGTCTGGGCTCACGTTCCCCCGTTCAAACAACTGCTTCACACGCTCATATTCTGTACGTAGATCATCACGGCTTTGTTTTTTGGCCTTGAGTTGTTCGAGCTGGGCATTCCACTCGCCGAAACGTCGAAACTGATTTGTCTCTTCCTCCATCGAATCGATCGTGAGCTGCTCTTGGTCGGCCGCATAAGCAGGCTCAAAGGGTTGGTGCGGTTCGGGACCGAGAGCGTACGCGGAATAAGATAGGAAAAAGAACATCAAGAGAATCATAGAGGGCCTCCCGGCAGAAATGCCGCATTGGTCTTTATGCTTTCCGGAACGTGCAAGAAAGAGAATAGTGGGACGGTTATAAATTCCTGTCATTTCGCAACCCCGCGAGGGACGCAGTCCTTCGTGCCTAGAAGTGGTCTCATAAATAGGGCCTACTGCAGCTGGATGAAAACCGCGACTCCTTCGTTGTCGGACCCAAAAGGTGCTCGATGTAGCTCTGCTACACCTCCGCGCCTTTTGGGCCCTCCGCCTCGGATTCGCGGTTTTCATCTCAGCTTCGCCACGTCCGATTGATGAGACCACTTCTAATGAGTCGGCATCTTGACTTTGGAGGCCCACGCTCATAGCCATGACCGCACAGATCTTTTCCCCAAGGAGAGTTTTATGAAAAAAGTATTTTTTATTGTCTCGTTCTTATCTTTGTTTCAAGCGGCCCACGCGGTCACGCCTCTGCCCCTGAAGTACAATTGCCACCACAAGGAGTGGGACGATTGGGCCTTGAAAATTGATTTTGTCGCCCAAAAGGCTTCTTTTTTTGACAACGACATTTGGGTTGACGGGGCTCTGCTTGCCGATGACCGCCCCTATGTGTTCCAGAGCAATGATCCCACAGATCCCTGGCGCGTGACCTTCGATCCGCAGGTGAGCCGCAATGCCACTTTGCATTTGGAATCTGATTTCATCTTCGTCTGTGAGGGCACGAACTAAAGGCTCTTGGGCAGCGAAGCTGACTTAGGCTCCGCTGCCAGCTCGTCGATAATAGAAAAAAACCTCCGACTGGTCGATGGATTTTGGCACTCGAGGGCGTTTGGCCTTTGGCGAACGTTTCGGCACTCCTAGCAATGTGCGTGGGCATTTTGTTTATGCCTGGAATCGCTTAGCTGATGCGGCTCTTTTTAAGGACGAAAAGTGTGAAGACCTACTAGCCACGGGCATCGCGAAGGCCTTGCCCTATTTTCAATCGCCGGAGGTGCTGGCTAGAGTGGCGGCGCGGGCCGCGGCCGCAACCGTCACGGGGCCGATGATCGTCAGCCGCTGCATTGCCTGCCACAATACGGGGGTGGCCCCCCCAGTTCCTTTTCACGATCTGACCAAGCTCCGGGCAGCCCTTGAGCGGCCCACCCGCTCGGGCCGCAACCTTGCGGAAGAAATCCATTACCGCACCAGTGATATGGCGGTTCTTGAGGAGCAAATGCCCCCCACGCGGAGGCTCAGCCATGAGGAGCGGAGGGCTCTCTTGGACTATCTTTTTGGGGGCGCAGAGGAGGATACCCTCCCCTAGCGCGGCGCCGAATTGCGGCAGCCTGCCACGAAATATTCGCTATCTCTGGAAGTGCGTGGTAGTTCATGGATATTCTTTTTCGGCTACTTTCGAGATTGCGGGCATCGTGCCCCAGGCCTCCGAAGCGGCACCCGGCCTTAGGAGGTTTTTATGGGTAAGAAGTTGTACGTTGGTAACCTGTCTTTTTCGATGAACGATAGCTCTTTGGAGCAAGCGTTTTCTGCTTTCGGCACCGTGGAGTCTGCACGCGTGATCACGGATCGTGATTCTGGCCGTAGCAAAGGCTTTGGCTTTGTGGAAATGTCTTCTGACCAAGAAGCCACAGACGCTATTGAAAAAATGAACGGCCAAGTGGTGGACGGACGTCCGATCACTGTGAACGAAGCCCGTCCTCAAGCTCCTCGTGAAGGTGGCGGCGGCGGTGGTCGTAGCGGCGGCGGTGGCGGCGGATTCGGACGAGGCTCCCGTTATTAATGGCTAGAGACGATCTTTTGAGCGCAGAAGGTAAGGTCGTGGACACGACCGGAGGCAATTTCCAGATTCTTTTGGATAATGGCCAGATCGTGTCGGCGCGTATTTCCGGACGCATGAAGAAGTTCAAAATCAAAGTGCTCGTGGGAGATCGGGTCACAGTGGGAGTTTCTCCCTATGACCCCACCCACGGACTGATCACGCACCGTCAGCGGACATAATCCTTTGTTCGCCCGTTGCGCGATAGCCCCGCTCCTATTGTTCTCGTATTTTTTGAAAAGCTTAGGCCTTCCAGTCACCACCCGATTAGGGCGAGGGCTTGGAGGCCTTCTTTATTTCTGCGGTTTCCGCAAAAAAATCGTGCTCGCGAATCTGCAGCTAGCCCTCGGCCGGGAGTTAAGTCCTGAGCAGCAGGAGCGCCTAGCCCGGGAAATCTTTGCCAATGTGGGCATGCTTTTTCTAGAAATTGCGCGGAACTTTTCCCTTAGCCCCGAGCAGATGCGCCGGGAGCTGTACTTAAGCGCGATCGATCGCAAGCGCATGGCGGAGATCGAAGCTCGTGGCCAGGGCGCCATTTTCATTAGCGCCCATGTGGCCAATTGGGAGCTGCTGGCCATGGGCATGGCCCTGCATGGCTACCGGGCTGCGGTGGTGGCCAAGCGGATGTCTGGCCTGGTGTCGCAGGCCTTGATTGAGCGCCAGCGGAGGCGCACGGGCCTCGACATCATTTATTCCGGCGGGGCCCTTGAGAAGATGAAGGTGGCCTTACGAGAGAATAAATTCATTGGCTTTATGGTGGATCAGAATATCACCGGCGCGAAGGGCATCCGCGCTGATTTTTTTGGCGTGCCAGCGGCTTCGATTCGCGGCCTTGCGCATTTAGTGCGAGAGACGGGAGTGCCCGTATTTCCTTTTTGCACCTATCGCCGCCCCGATGGCACGCACGAAGTCCGCATCCTAGAGGAGCTACCCTATCTTTCCGCCAACGAACTTCCCGAGAATTCCAAGGAGCGCGAGCTGCGCGAAGAGTGGCTGAACACGCAGCAGTATCAATATGCCGTCGAGAAACTCATTCGCAACCATCCTGAACAATGGCTGTGGATTCATCGTCGCTGGAAGGCCGATCGCAGCCCTCTTGACCACGCCACCGCTCACCAACAAAACTAAGCCGCTTTTAGTTATCGTACCGAGATGTTTTTTTCCGAAAAACGCAAGATCGCGATGAATTCTTTGGTCCAAGGGCGGGCGAGCTCAGAGCCCATTTGCGTTGGCACGTTGGAGCGAAACTTCCCAAAGGAAAATAACTGGCGTAGGAGAGGCAGGGGCTCTAAGAGCACCACGGACTCCGGATGCCGCTGCTGGATTTCGCGGGCATCTAGAGTCCAGTGCATATCCGCTTGAATACGACCTAGAAATTCTGGCGTAAAGTTTTCTTTGCGGCCATAAACTGTGATTTTTCTTGGGCCAGGCAGCGGGGATTGGCTCGCAATCTTGGCTTCCATATAGCGTGGATGTGGTCCGTAGTAAGCCACCGTCTTTTCCTGCTGCTCCCGCTTTTCTCCTTTTTTCAGCACCTTGGCGAGTTCATCGTCGTTATGCCACCAACGGCCAAAATCCCAGCGCTTGCGTTCATAGGCATCTTGTTTACGAACATGCCCATAGTGATGGACTGGCACATCGCTGAAAAAAACTTTCCGTAAGGGGGCAAGGCTTTGCGCGTCTCCATAACTTACTGCCTGAGAGTCTAGGCGGATGGCGCGAATTTCCTGAGGGTACCAGCGAGGGGAGGTGGCGAGGTGGTCATAGCGCTGCCAGAAATGCAGGTATCGAAAAGAGATGCCGTCACAGCCGGAGCGATCGGCAGCTTCAATGTCGGCACGCAGTTGGGGAAAATCGGAAGGGTTGAAAATTTCATCGGCCTGCAGGTAAATTCCCCAGCCTTCCGGCTGCTCCTTGCGCAAGCCTTCGAGGGCGATATTGGTTTGCACCGAAAGGATGAGGCCAGATTTGCGCAAGTTTTCATCCCAGACCGTGGGCAGGATGCGCAAGTTAGAAAAATGGCCGAGCGCCGCCTCAGTCCCATCCTCCGATTTTCCTAGAGCCACATACACGAGTTTGCAGAGTTCGCTGAGGCTTTGCAGGCTCTCCTGAAAGGGGTAGTCGTACTTGATGCCATTGCGCAGGAGCGTGAAGCCAAAAAGGGGGATCACGTGGGCAGTCTTCGGTCTAGGCGTGCCTTCAGCTCGAGAAAGCGGGGGGAGGCGAGGCTGAAGGGAAAGGTGATGTCTTGCAGGATGGCGGAGACCGAGGCCTCATAGGCACAGCATCCCGCCGCCGCTGCTTCGAGGAAGTTTTTGTGCTCACGCAGGCGGAAGCCACCGGAAAAAAAGTGCTCGGTGGTTTTTGCTCGCCGCGACAGCAGGGGCTCGAGGTTCAATCCGCCATCGCGATGTATATGAAAAAGTTTTTTGGCAATGCGGCCGGTCCGGGTGTCGGGAAACTGGGCCACGGTACTTTCCGTTTTTTGTACGCAATGAAATTCCCCGTTCTTGCTCCAGCAGAAAAGGGTGTGAAAATCATTTTTATCGTAGGGGAGGGGGCAGGCAAGTTGCTCGCGCAAAGGGCTCGGGGTCTCGATGTATCCTTTATTCCCCACGCGGTTGAGTTCGGCAGCTGCTTTTTGTGGGTTTGTCACATGTTCGAATACGTGGCTGGCATAAATGAAATCAAAAGATTCATTTTCCCCAAAAGGCAGGGCTTCCAAATCGCCCTCGTAGAATTTGGCTCCCGAGGGAAGGACGAAATTTCCGCCTCTTTGCGCATTGTTTTCCGGAAATTTATCCACCGCATGCGTCACGCCATAGTAGGGATCATGGCCGCCGCCGATTTCTAGCACGCGCTGGGCAAAAAGAGGTCTTTTCCAAAGAGGTAGCTTTTTCATTCTAAGAAGATCTAACACCAGCTTTTGTGGCTTGGCAATTCACCCTAGGTTTCAGCCGAGGATTTCATCATAATCGTGCGGAACACCTGCCCAAAGGCACCTTTGGAGTAGGTTTTTTTTGCTTCTCGGTCGGTCAAAAAAGCTTGGAGGTCGAAATTCTGGGGTGGGGAGTGGAACATGGTGTTCACGATGTCGTGCGTGATGATGAAGAGGGCCGAAATAGCGCTGATTTCTTTGTGATCTGCTTGGGCAGGGAAGCCATTTCCTTCGGGGCGCTCATGGTGCTGCTCAATGATAAAGCTCACTTCCCCGGGAATTTCCTCGAATCCGGAGATTAGTTTGGCGGAGTTGCGTGGGTGCTGGCGCACGAGCTCTTTGTCTTCTGGACTGAGGGAGGATTCGTTCAGGTCTTCTTGCGTTTGGAGCTCTGCGAGTTGGTCCGAGGGCAGGGAAAGGTCGTGCAGCATGGAAGCCAAGGAGAGTTTGAAAAAAGTAGCTTCCGAATTCCAGCCAAGCATGGTGGCTAGCTTGCAGCTGAGAAAGGAAAGAGCCGTACTATGCCAGCCCACAAAGGAGGATTTGTCGGCGTCCATTTTCTGCAGCAATTCCGAGAGGCGCGGGTTTTTTTGCACGGTTTTGATAGCCAAATTGATGGTGGCCTCGGTGAGCAAACGCATTTCGGGGGTAAAGCCTTCGGTTTCGAAGGCCGAGTGTACTGTCTGAAAAATCGCTTTGGTGGTGGAAAAAGAGGCATCCACCGGTAGGGCCTCGTCAGCCGCATAGAGTTTTTGCACTTCACCGAGAAGATTGTCGATCAGGGAGAAGAAATCCGGGCGACGCAGGTAGAGAAAGTCCATTTTTTTCTCTTGGAAGCGCTTGTATTGCTCTTCATCGAAGGTGTCGCGTGCGTTTAGGACTTTTATGTATTTGTCATCGGAGAGTTTCACGTAGAGATTAAAACGAAGGTCCTTTTGTTTCACCAGCAAGGTCATGACCGAAATCTTGCAGAAATCCTTAGCGGTGAAATCTTTGCTTAGAGCTTCGATGATCGTCTCGGCAAAATCGCGAATGGTCACGCCCTTGGGCAGAGCAGAAATTTTGAGCTTGCTACCTGCTGGGGGGGCTAGGCCTTCTTCCCCGCCAACGACGAAAATGGGAATCGATAGGGCACAAAAGCCAGGGTCCTTGAAGGTTTCAACAAAGTTTTGTCCTTGGAGAGAGACGTCCGTCACGATGCAGGCATAGGGTTCTTTTTGCACTGTCTCTGTCAAACTATCGAAGCTATCAAAATTATCCACGGTACAATTTTCCAGGCAACCGTCGAGGGCCAATGCATACACATCGGCAATCACGTCGTTTTGGAATGCTAGTGCCACTTTCATCCGCTCTATCCACTCTCTTTCTTAGATTCTAACTGTAAGATAACTTGTAAGACGGTCATTAGGTCTGTTTGGACCTCGGGGTCTCTCACGAGGCCATGCTCTTTTAGGGTTTTTTGGATCTTTACATTCAGGCCACAGATGAATAGCTGTGAGGACTCGCGCAAGCTTTGTTGGAAAATGGTGAACGGGCGCGAGGTGCCCAAATCCATATCCGCGAGGCCGGCGAGATTCAGCACCCGATAGGCCATGGCATCGGTAAGGACTTCCTTCATACAAGCATCCAGGGTGGCCACGTCGTCAGGGGTGAGATTGCCCTTGAGTGTGATCACGCAGGTGGATCGTTTTTTATTTATGAAGTAGGTAAGCGCCATGGTCTTACTCTAGGATACTAAGGCTTTGTCATATTTCCATAACGGAATACGCCCACCGTAGCGTGTAAATTAATATATGATTATAGAGAAAAAGAATTGATGGGATGGCGTGTACTGCGCCCTCGCACCAGAGCGCGAGGGCTTGGGCATTAGTCGTTGATTTCGCCGCAAGCTAGGCGGTCTCCGGCATTGCCCGCCGGTTGGCTTTTATAGTCGTCCGGCTGGGCGTGGATCACCAAAGCGGTGCCGCCGTCTTTAAGGAGCGAGTTCTGGGCGTTCTGCGCGAGGGTCACGTGTTTGTTCGTGACCTCGGTTTTTAGGGAGCCGTCGGACTTTACCGTGACATTGGCCATGTCACCGGCGTGTGGGCCGCCTTTGGCTTTATGGCCATGCACCTTACTGCCGGGAGCGAAGTGCTCTCCAGCGCTGGCAAAGGTGGGCTCATCGCACTCTCCGGTTTCATGAAAGTGAATGGCCTTGGGGCCCGGGGGGAGGCCTTTTAGGTCAAGCAAGATTTTCACTCCCTCCTTGAGCGAGCTTAGCTTCGCTTTGCCGATCTCCACGTCTTGGGCATTTTTCATGACCACTTCGAGTGGTTCTTCCTGGGCCGCAAAAATAGCGGAGCTGCTAAGGAACAGAGCGCAGATCAAAAAAGTTTTCATCGAAAATCCTCGCCTTCTCGTCGAGAGTCTAGGCGGTTTGGCCTCAGGAAAGCGATGTGGAATCGTGCCGCAGGTCGTGCTATCGTCGCGCCATGAAAACAACAAATGTCACCCTCGCCCGGCGGATCGGATTTTTCTCTCTTTTGCTCTACGGAGTGGGAGACATTCTCGGCGCCGGCATCTATGGCCTGGTGGGAAAAGCGGCCGGAGAAATGGGCTCTGCGGCCTGGCTGGGATTTTTGATCAGCATGGTGGCCGCCGGCCTCACGGGGCTTTCGTATGCTAGCCTGGGCTCTCGCTACCCGAAGGCGGCGGGAGCAGTTTTTGCCACCTCACGGGCCTTTCGCAACGGCTTCCTTTCCTATGTGGTGGGTCTGGCGCTCTTGGCTTCTGGCCTCACTTCGATGGCCACGGCCAGTCGGGTGTTTGCGGGGTATTTCTCTGGCTTGGTTTTTTCGCTGCCCATTCCTTTAATCATCGTGGGTTTCGCCCTTGTGCTTACCTTTATTGTTTTCTGGGGCATTCGCGAATCGCTCTGGGCTAATGCCGTATGCACGGTCATTGAGCTAAGTGGTCTTTTGCTGGTGATCCTCGTGGGCGTTTCTTTCCTTGGCGATGTTTCCTACCTAGACGCCACCACGGAGCACAACCCTAGTGGGCAGCTTTCTTTTCCCCTGCTTTTGAGCGGCGCAGTGCTCACCTTCTATTCTTTCATTGGCTTTGAAGACATTCTCAATGTGGCCGAAGAGGTGAAAGAGCCTCGGCGCACGATTCCAATCGCGCTGCTCGCTGCGGTGGGCATTTCTTCCACGATTTATATGCTGATCAGCTTGATTGCCGTTTCCGTGATTCCCGCGGCGGAGCTCGCGCAGTCGAAGCAACCATTGGTCGACGTGGTGGCCAAGGCCGCTCCCTGGTTCCCCAGCTCGCTCTTTAGCGTGATTGCCCTCTTTGCCGTGGCGAATACGGCGCTTTTGAATTTTGTGATGGGCTCACGGCTGTTGTACGGAATGTCGGCCCAGGGCCTTTTCCCGGCCTTTTTTTCCCGTGTGCATGAACAGCGCCGCAGCCCGCATCGCACGGTCTTGCTGGTCGGGGGAATTCTCATGATCCTGGCTTTCAGTGGGGATATTTCTTCTCTGGCGCGCGCCACGAGCGTGCTCCTGCTGCTGTGTTTTGTGGTGGTGAACATCTCGCTTTTTGTGTTGAGCAAAAAAGATAAAATCGCGGGGGCTTTCGAGGTGCCGCGTTTTGTGCCCGTTTTAGGGGCCCTGGTGTGTTTGGCCATGCTCACGCGGGCGAAGAGCGAAGAGTTGATGATCGCGGGATCTTTGCTCGTGGTGATTGTGGTGCTGTATTTTTTGATGCGGCCCACAGACGAAGCCATCCGCACTATGGGAGATCTGGAAGAGTAGAGATTTGCGGCCTTGAGAAAATCACCCGCGGTTTAGGCCTTCTGGCATCAGCAACTTCCCGATGGAGTGCAGGCAATCATTTAAACTGGACATTTTGTTGAGGTAGCCCTGTACGCGGCTATCTTTGGGGCGCTCACCGGCGGTGAAGTAAACAACCGCCGTATGGGCCAAGCTTTTGTTCTGCTCGATTTGGTCGAGGAATTCAGCGCCATTCATGTCTGGCATTTCATAGTCTAAGAGAATCAAGTCAGGAGCCCGCGATTTCTCCAGAGCCGCCAGGCCGGCTTTTCCGCAGTCAGCGGTTTGCACTTCATACCCTTTGCGGCTCAAGGTGTCCCCCAAGAGCTCGAGCAGGTCTGTATTGTCGTCCACAATAAGTATGGATTGGCCCATGAGCAAATATCTATACCTAGAGATTTTTACCAACGTCTAGAGATAAAACAAAAATAGGACTGGACCATGCCCGGGGCTGGAAATCTTTCTTGACGCTCACGCTTTGCTAACTTGGCCGCACCTTTGCTATGTGAACCCCCGTATGGACCAATCAACCGACCAGAGCAATTTACAATCGTCCAAAACACCTTCTGCGCAGGCGCTTTTTCAGCTGAAGAAGGAAATTTTGGCCGAATGGGAAAAAAATGTGCGCGAAAAAGTCAACGCAGCGGCGCAGCTGCAGCGTCCGGTGTTGACCGACACGGTTCCTTCCTTTCTAGACAATTTGGCGGAGTCACTCTCCGAAGAACACCCTCGCACCATAGCCACCGAATCCACCACTATTGCCGAGGAGCATGGCAGTGAGCGCGCGCGCCTAAGCCGCTATGGTCCCGATCAGCTCATCACCGAATACCAACTCCTCCGGGATGTGGTGCTAAACAAATTGCAGGCGGTGGTCTCGCTCACGGAAGGGGACCGGATAACCATCCAAAAATCTTTTGACCAAGCGGTCTGCGATGCCATGACCGCATTTTTTTTAGTGCATAGCCAGATCCGCGAAAAATTTGTGGCTGGCCTTGGCCACGATTTGCGCAACCCCTTGGGCGCCGCCAAAATGTCGGCCGAGCTTATTTTGCTTTCCCTGAATGATGAGGCCTACCAGGGAGAGATTTTTGAGGATTTGCGCAAGCTTGCCCAACGGATTGTGAATAATGCCAAGCGGGCTGACCGCATGATTCAGGATATGCTGGATGCCAGTGTGATCCAGATCGGCGAGAAGGTGCCGTTGAAGGTGGGCGAATGGGAAATACTCGCGATCGTGAAAGACGTGATCACGGATTTGAATCGCAAGGAGCAGGAGCGGATTCATCTAGTGGGCTCGCCGGTATGGGGGCATTGGGACGGAGAGGCCCTGCGACGCTCGGTGGAGAATCTACTCAGCAATGCGATGAAATATGGGGACTCTGAGACCCCCGTGACGATTCGAGTCAATGCCCTGGCTGGCCGAATGATCCTTTCGGTGCATAATCTCGGGGCGGAGATTCCCGCTGAGGAGCAGGAGGTGCTTTTCCAGGCCTTTCGTCGGTCGCAGGCGGCAAAGGCTAGTGGAAAAAAGGGTTGGGGCATTGGCCTGGCTTTGGTGCGCGGAGTGGCCGAAGGCCATGGCGGGAGCATCGCAGTGGACAGCCTGAGGGGGAGGGGGACCACTTTTTCCATCGACATTCCGGTGGACGCCCGTCCCTTTTTGGATGCACCCACGACCACCTCCTAGCCACCGCCCGCGGAGGATTGGATTTTTTTCACTCTTGCGGCGCATTACCTACCATTAGCGAACAATTTCTTTCTAATTCACTTTTGGTTAGGAATTTTGGGTATGCTTAGCCTCAGGCCAGGCCGGCCTATAGGAGTGCTGCAGTGGATGCTTCCCTAGACATTTTTCAGTATGGCGACTATCGGACATTCCTGTCCGACTTTTATCGCTTGGAAAAAGAGCGGTCGAAGAGTTTCTCCTACCGGTCTTTTGCCCGTCGCGCTGGCCTTAGCTCCCCCAACTACCTCAAGCTCGTGATCGATGGGGACCGGCCGATTACGGAAAAAAATCTTTCCGCCTTCCTGAAGGGCCTGAAGCTCAGCGGTTCAAAAGCCGAGTTTTTTCGCGTGCTCGTGAGCCTCAAGGAAAGCCGCGACGTAGACGAAAAAAATGATTTGCTCGAGAAGCTCCTGCAGCTACGAATTCGCCATTCCGGCGATCCTCTGCAGGTGAACAAGGATCGCTGGGAAATTTTGCGCACCTGGCACCATTGGGCGATTCGCGAGATGGTTCTCCTGAGGGATTTCAAGCGCAATCCGGAATGGATCGCCCAGCGCTTGGGACAGAAAATCAGCGCGGCCCAGGCGCAAGAAAGCGTGGAGCTGCTGCAGCGCTTGGAATTTCTCCGCGACGACAACGGGATCTTGCGGCAAAGCGAACCAATGATCACCACTTCGGATGATATTTCCAATCTGATCATCCGCCACCTGCACCGACAGTTCATTGAGCAGGGCCTCCTCTCGCTCTTCCATGATCCCGTAGAGGTGCGCGAGATCACCGGGCTCACGATCGCCCTGCGCAAAGAGCAGGTGCCAAAGTTTAAGCAGGTCTTGAAGGACTTTCGCCGCGAGCTCAATCGGCAGTTTTCCGAGGGAACCAGTGCCGGCTCCGACCACGTTTACCATTTTGAAACTATGCTCTTTCCGATCACGAAGGCGCAGGAGGAAACCCAATGAAAGTATTGTTCCTATTGCTATTGTTCGTATGCTTGCCCGTGGCCCAAGCTGCCAAATTACAGGGCGGAGAGATTGGGAATGCCTTTGTGCCCTTTGAGAGCGCGGAGGGGGACTACCGCTTGGAGTACCCTATGCATTGGAAGCATGAGCAGGAGGGCGCCACAACAGTTTTTGTCGACCCAATGGCGAAACAGGCCGACAAAGCCAGCCGCTTCCTCGTGCGGCCGGAGGCGGCACCGGGCATTGTGGACCTGGAAGCGCTTCGTCTGCGGCTTGCCGAGATCTATTCTGGCCCTGGGCAGGAGATTGAGGTGAATGGCGCGAAAGGGTTTCTCTGGACGGTGAAGCGAGACCGCATCATCCACCTCCTGCGGGCATCCGAAGAGGTCGTCACCGTTCACTTGCGGCATGCAGAAGAGGAATTCGGGCCCACGGCCTATATGTTGGAGACATTGCGGGTGAAAAAAAGCCCGTGAATCTTTTTTGATTCACGGGCCTCTATTTGCTTCTTCTATCGGCTTTGTGAGAACGAATGATAGAAGTCGTCGTGGGTGTAGTAAAACATCATCGACAATCCTTCGATCACGTTCATGCGCTCCTGATAGTACCGGTTCAGGTTGATGAGAATCTCTTGCCGAGGCACCAGATATTTCGCTCCCATTTGTTCGGCTGGTAGATTCTGCACGAGGTACGCAAGCAAAGGATCTCTTGCGGCCATGACTCGTAAGAAGTTGGTGGCGCGTACAATAAACATTGCATACTCGGCGGCCTTTTCGCCATCCTCTGTCGCCATAGCTTCCTCGAAATTGGTTCCGAGGTCTTTCCATTGGTCAAGAAAGGACACTCCAATGTCGAGCATGGTTTGGGCGTCTCGTCCTTTGCGCAGGGACTCTGGCAGTTTTTGCATGAGCTCCTCCAAGGCTTTTTTGGCCTCGGCCATATCTTGGACGAGCACTTGTGTTTCGGGAATCTCGCCCTGAAGCAGGGCTAGGCCCTCGGGATCGTCCAACAAGGCTTTTGTGCCGAAGTACTTGGCGATGATGGGCGCGGCTTTTTCTCCCTCGACAAGCAATTTTGCAATGCCGCTCTGGTTTTCCACGAACCAGCTGGCAAAAGAACTTTGCGTGAGCGACCAATACGCCTTGTACTGCTCTCGGCTAACCCAAGGAACGTTCCCTGGAGGGCTCGAGCCGAACACCATGCGAAACCCTTCCGAGAAATTCGGCCGGTTCTGGTCCACAACGGAAGTGTCATCCAGCACGATGGTGGCCAGTGCCACGGCAGTACGGGCCATTGGTGAGGCTTCTGCATAGTATCCTGCATCCAGAGGCACTAGAACGGCGGCTCCATCCGGACCTACGGGCCCTAAGGTACTGGCCATGAGGTTGTTTCTCAACACCTCTTGGAGCAACGCCATCGAGGGTAGGTTAGGAATCGAGACCTCCTTCATGAGGATTTGTTCCATGTCAATGAAGGAGAAGGCCGTTTGCAAAGCGCCGCTGGCCCGACTGTCCTTAAAGAGCACAGAAGGCCTTCTTATGATTAGCATATTGAGAGCAATCTGCTTTGCATAGGTGGTGCCGATGTACCGTAGCTGTCCCGTGAAGGCCTCTCGGTATTTGTCATAGAGGGGCTTCTCTTCGGTTAGCAAAATGTTGGCATTCTGATCAGCCCACATGGAGAAGCGGCTGCTCTCGATACTATCGGTCGCGTAATTCGTGGGCATCAGATCTGGTGTGCGGATGGTGCGGTGGAAGAATGCCCGCGCCTGCTCTGCTGCCTTGAGGCTATCCAACGTATTCACGTCACTTATGTCGACCCTATCGTCTACGCCTGTTTGGTACAGGTAGAAGAAGTTATCCACAAAAGAGCGTAGGTAACCAAAATCGTAGATCGTTCGGTCGATGTAATAATCCAAGTAGGATTCGTTGAAATCGGTGCTCCTTCTTCCACTCGGAAAGTGCATGAGTTCGTAATTGGCATCAATTCGATCGATCGTATTCGTGACGAGCTCCTCGTAGGTGGTGCCATGGTCCATCATCGCGCAGCCGGGAAATAGGCCCACTTGCCGGTCCGTACAATGCCCATAACGCTTCAGCTTGACCTCCTGCATGCGATGGTAAGAAAGGGAGTCCCAGTCTTCTAATTGCGCCAGCTCCTTATAGTCAGAAATGTTGATCAATTTCCCATTTACAAGCTGCAAGGGCTCTTCATCCTTCACTGGGATCGCAGTGGATCCCTTGAGATTTGCTTCGATCCATTTTGCGTCTACTTCCAGGTAGCCCGTATAGGCCAAGCGGACGGCAGCAATGTCGTAAGGGCCTACACTATCAAGATTTAGGCTGTCTTCCATCCGTAGGTAATCCATCACGGTGGAAGTTTTCCTGTGGGTTACCTCAAGAGCGCTGCTGCTAACCTTCCAGTTGTCTTTGTCAAAGCTTCCCATGAAGTTATGGGCGAGCCCAAAATTGTGCCCAAGTTCATGACTAAGCGCAAATCTTGCGAAGGCTCTAAAGACCTTCTCCGTTTTACCGGCGGAAATTTCGTCACCCATCTCCAGATGCATGCCCCCTAAGGCATTCGTTTGGAGAGCACAGGTGTGCTGAAAGGCCGTTCTTCCATTGTGAGAGTGCCCGGCTAGCTCCTCGCCGCCCGCATTTCCATTCTCGCGATTGGCAGGCATAGCCAAACGAGAAATCTTTTCCAATCGATGAGCCTGACGCGCTTCAAATTCCTCTTCTTCGCGGCTACCAGCACGTTGTGCGGTCATCGAGTTGAGGTAGGATAGTACCTTTTCCTCTACTGCAGGGCTCATTGCCTGTTTCCCGGCGGGAGCAATCTGCAGATTGGCGAGGAATTGGTTGCGGTTGGCCGTCAATTGCTGGAAGCGGGAACCTCCTAGTGCTCCGGCCGTTCCAATGCTGCCAATCGTATTACGCAACTGGTCCCTAGCAGCTTTTGCAAGGTCTTCGGGGTCCAATACGTTGGTCACTAAGCTTGGGAAGACGGTAAGTGTGCTGGCTTCCTGGTTAGCAATCGCGTGCTTCCGCGCTAAATATCCGGCCCGCCTTTTAGCGAGATCGTATTCTGCTTCCAGGCTGGCCAGAAAGTTTCCGCCAAAAATCTGGATTGAGGAATTTTCGATAAAGCCATTCTTAGGATTGGCGCTGAAACCACCCAAACCTAGGATTCCACTTCCATGCAGCACCTTGGGAATGTACCAGATGTAGTTACGGTCAAGATCGCCGAACTGTCGTGGGGGCAGCTCGTCTACGCCTTCGATTTTTAGCTCAATGAAATTTCCACTTCGGGAAAGGGAGGTGCCACTAAAAGCACGTTGAAAAGCTTGGTTCCACCAGCCGATGACCTCGCGGGAGGTTTCGATCATTATGTCTCTCTCCATGCCAGAGGCGGGAAGGCCAGCAAGCACATAGGTCACCACGCGGCCATTGCGAAAATCCTGAATGTTTGGCAGTACCCGCTCATTTTTTGCCAAGTTCACGCGTCCGAACGCGGAAGGCACGGTAACGGAATCCACGAAAATTCCATAGCCAAGCAGTGGCTGGATGGCCCAGGGAATGTCAAAGCCCGCAGGGTCAGCCGCGCGCTCCACGTATTTCTTGAAAGAAACCCGCTCTTGAAAATCAAAGGCCACTTGGAACCCTGCTCGAGAGATACAGCGCATGGACTGCGCTTCGTAGACGTAGCGCAAATTGAAGCCGAGGAGCTCGGGGTTCCCATCGGCGCCCAATACGCTGCTGAAACCAGAGGTTTGAACTCCACTTTTCGTGCCTAAGCAGCGGGAATAGAGAGGGGAGGTAACATCGTCGAGGTTGTTCGCTTCCCAGGTGACTTCCGCAATGGCATCTTCATCGGTATTTTGCGCGTTTTCATAGACAACCTGGGGCAGTAGATTGCCTTGGCCGTCTCGCTCTTTTTTCCGTTTGTATTTGACGGGAAAGCTCATGAGCGGCGGATTGTCGATCGCAGTGGCGCCCCGGTTGGACACGATGGGATCGGCGCCCACTACGGTCACGAACTCTCTTCCGAACTCAAAACGCACGATCTGCAGTTTGCCATTGATGCCCGAATAAATGTCTCTATCACCGACCAGGTTCGGCGTGTCCGTGAGCGTGCGTTGGAAAAGGAACTGCACGCCTTTCAGTTGTTTCACATAAAGTACGCGATCCTGGTCAATGAGGTTGGCGTCCACATTCACGTCGGTGAGGGTGGGATTTTTATCGATGCGCACGAACGCAGATGTAATGCCGGAGCGAACAGGGGTCTGTTCGATATTGGCAGTGCGCGGTCCGGTGCCATCGTTGCGCTCAGCTTCTAAGCGAGGAGTGACGTAGGAAATTTTCGAGGTGTAGCGAAGCACGGCCACGCAATTTTGCACCTGTGCGGCTTGCTCCTGAATGTCTTGCGAGCAGCGAGCAAGCTCATTGGAGCGGCGCTGGGCATCGCGGTCCCCGGCAAGCACTTGGGCTTGTTGTTGGGCGGTGAGGGTTTGCAGCTGCCGAACTTCAAAAATCCGCAGGGAGTCGCGCGTGGTCTCTAGGTAGTAGCGGGAAGCCTCAGTTGGAGCCACCACTTCAATGCCCAGGGATTCTTTCAATTCCGCGGCCGAGAGCACGCGGCGCTCGAACTGAGTGCGCACGAAGATCGTTTCGGAATCATCTTGCTCCATGCTCACTAGGCGGCGGCGTTCGGGAATGATGGACACCTGGACGTGGGTGGCGCGCGCGGGAGTGGAGGGAACGAGGCGTAGGATGTGGGTATCCTCTTCGAGATCGTTCCGTACTCTGGTGAGCGTGCCTAGCTCTTGGACCGCATACTTGAAAATCGGCAAGAGATAGGAATTGTCGTCCATCTTGGTGGCGATAGCTTGTTGCACTTTTGAGAGGCTGGAAAGGTCGGCCTGATTGAGCAGGAGCGAGGCAGTGACGAAGCTCTCGTCTACCTGAAATTTCAAGCGGTAGGTGCGTCCTGGCAAGGCCTGGATGCTCAAATCTTGGAACATGGGCAAGAGCTTGTCGGGAGCGTTCACGTTCGTGACCTTCACCGTCTGCACTTCTTGCGCGGCAAGGAATTGGCGGCGGGAGGCTACCAGGGCTTGGCCGCCACCTTCGGTCTCGATGGTCACTTCCGAATTTTCCAGAAGGGATTTTTCGATCAGGTTCTCTTGCAGTTCATCCGGAATTTTTTCATCCCGGTCTTTCGTACAAGCACTGAAGGTAAGGGCGATCACTAGGGCCGTGAAGATGGAAAGGACGCTGTGGTTTTTAGAGTTCATAACTAATACCCCCTGCAAAGCTGGACGAATTTTCATTGATCAGACTGATGTTGGAATCTTGGCCGTTCGGTCGGAGCGCATCTCCGCCGTTTCCATAGGTGAGGGAGAGGCCTACGTGCCGGCTCGCCTTGTACCCAATGGATTGCTTAAAGCCGAAACTAGAGACGCGGTTCTTCTCGTACGTCCATGCCACGGAACGGCTGAAAGAAGTGGAGATCGAAAATTTGGAAAAACTGTAGCTCGCCCCAATGCTGTTGGAGAGTGAGTACTGCTTCATCGAGCGGCCAAGGGTGGAGGTTTTGAATTCGTGAAAGGCACGGGTGGCACTCAGGCGATCAAATAGGGAAAGACCGGGAGTGATGCTGTCGCTGAGGTCCCATGCGATGATTGGACTATAGGTAAGAGCTGTATAGAGTCCATCGCGACGCCCACTTTGGCGGCTGAGGGGAAGGACGGCCGTTAGGCTTTGGCGAACGCTTAGGTCGCGGCTGATGTTCCAGCCCTGGTGATTCAAGGCGAGGTGGCCATCATTGCCGAGAGTTTCACGGATGCCGCCAATTTCTTGAGAGAAGCTGGCGTCTAGGCCTAGAGAAAATTTGGGGCTGAGCTGGTAGCCGGCATTCACGCCCGCGCCCATGGACTGGGAGCGGCTTTCTTCGCCAAATTTGTAGAGGCTGGATTCGTACGACACACCAGCTCCGAGGCTCCAAGGGCTATCTGGATTCTTGACGGAAGCTAGGCCAGGTTTCGCACCTAGGGCTAGGATGGCCAGTCCGAGGAATAGTGGTGTGAAACGGTATTGTTGCATCGGGTCGTTTATCGCAGATAATACCGTTGCGCGTCAATCAATAATTATTGAACTCTGTAATATTTTGCCCGCTTTTTGACGCGATGAATTATAAAATTTACCGGGTGGTGTTGGGGTCGCTTGGCTGCTCTTGGGCGAAGCGCTAAGATTAAATGAACGATTTTAATTGGTTAGCCTCGAATTAGGGCCGCGACTGTAGAAAGGGCACTTTTGCTGTATTTCCAGCCACCCCATCGGAGCAGCGATACTTTGGCGTTTTAATGAAAGATTTATAGGCAAAAAGGTTGGTCCGCTTGGCAGCCTACAAGAAAAGCACATTCTCTAAAGAGTTCGATTGCTTAGCCATGTATCTGCAGGCAAGGGGTCGGCAATGACCGTATTGGGGTAGAGTCCTTCTATGCCCAGGCGCCTCACCCTAGAACGACTTCTTTCCAAGCTTGGGATCGCCTCTCGCGGGCAAAGCGCAGAATGGGTGCGTGCGGGAAGGGTGAGGGTGAACAATCGGCTTGTTCGTGACCCCGACACCTGGGTGGATTGGCCCGCCGACTCGGTGTTAGTGGACGGGCGCTCGGTCGAGGCGGTAGAGCGGCGGTTTTTTCTGTTTCATAAACCTTGCGGCTATATCACCACTCATAGTGATGAAAGGGGCCGCAAAACAGTGTTTGATCTCCTGCCAAACGACGTGTTTTTGCATGCTGTGGGTCGGCTCGACAAAGCCACCAGCGGCTTGCTTCTTGTGACGAATGACTCCGTGCTTTCTAGTTTTCTCACGGAGCCTACAAATAAAATCAGTAGAGTCTACGAACTTTCAGTTTGGGGCCTGTTGGAGGATGGAAAAATCTCCCAAGCTAAGGCCGGTGTGATGGATGCCGGCGAGCATCTCAAGTGCGACTCTGTGAAGGTGCAGCGCTTCTCCAAGCGAGAAACTCACTTGGAAGTGGCCTTAAGCCAAGGGAAGAATCGCGAGATCCGCCGCTTGTTCAAAGCCCTGGGCCATGAAGTCACGCGTTTGCACAGAATTCAGTATGGTCCATTTCAGCTGGGGAGTCTGGCGCTAGGTGAGTGGCAGGAGATATCCATGGCAGAGGCAAAACGAGCACTCGGGGCTGGTCTTCAGACTTGAATATATACCCTATCGGGTATAAAAAATATGTAATACAACAAAAGCATACCCGATAGGGTATATATTTAGAGAAAACATTGAATTTATACCCGATAAGGTATAAATTACAATATATGCAAAGCATAGCTGAATTCGTCCGCGCACGCCGCCAGCAACTGAGGCTTACGCAAGTCGATCTCGCGCAAAAGGCGGGGGTTGGCCTTCGGTTTATCCGTGATTTAGAGCAGGAAAAAAAGACCTTACGCATAGATAAGCTTAACCAAGTACTCGCGCTATTTGGGCATGAAATTGGACCAGTGCCTTGTGGCCCAGTAAGTGAGGAGTAGAGGCAGTGATTAGAAGAGGTAGAGTCTTATTTTTCAATGACACTGCTGGGACGATAGAGCAAAAAGAGGATGAGTTCATATTCGCCTACAATGAGCAGTATCTAGCTAAAGAGAAAAGCCAACCCATCAGCCTCACACTTCCATTACAAAAAGAACCTTATCGCAGCAAAACGATGTTTCCATTTTTTGACGGCCTTATTCCCGAAGGCTGGTTACTTGATGTGTCTGCGCGAACCTGGAAAGTAAATTCGAATGATCGAATGGGCTTACTGCTAGCAGTTTGCCGAGACTGCATCGGCGCCGTTTCTATAGAGCCTGAAGAAGAGGAAGATCAAGATGACAAAGAGTAAGTCATGCTTGCTCTGTTACAAGTTGGTGGAAGAAAGTGGAGAAGAGTTCCATCGAAGCTGTAGTCGAAAACTTTTTTCGAGAACTCGTCCACCGCCGATCCGTATCACTCTGAATGAAATAGAAAATTTAGCTCAGAACCATGCGAAAGCTCGCATAGCCGTAGCGGGAGTGCAGCCGAAACTATCAATTGATCTAAAGCCATCAAGGGCATTCTTGCCCATGCAAGAGGGAGCGCAAGGCCCGCGGATATCGGTTGGAATACAAGGTCAGTATTTGTTAAAGGCGCCCACAGCGACATATCCCAATATGGTCGAACTAGAAGATTTGACGATGCATATTGCTAAAACTTACGGGATTCATACAGCCGCTCATGGGTTAGTGCGCTTAGAGTCAGGAGAGCTTGCTTATCTAACGAAGCGATTTGATAGAAAAGCGACTCGCGCGGGAGTTACGAAACTTGCGCAGGAAGATCTCTGCCAGCTATCGGGCCTGCTTACTGAAAACAAATACAACAGTTCCATGGAGAAGGTCGGAAAAGTTATTCGAAGGTACTCAATGAACCCTGGCCTAGACGCGATAACGTTTCTAGAAATAGCGATATTTTCATTTGTGACTGGCAATGCCGATATGCACACCAAAAATTTTTCGTTGCTCACAGCTGAAAATGGGGTTCGCAGTCTTTCGCCCGCATATGATCTTCTCGCCACAAAATTTCTAGTCCCTCAAGATACAGAAGAAATGGCTCTGCCAATAAACGGAAAGAAACAAAAAATAGAAAGAGCGGATTTTGTTGCCCTAGGAGAAAGTCTGCAGATACAGGGGAAGATAATCGAGTCGACGCTACTCAAATTCTCTTTGCCTTTACATTCCACATTTCCTTTAATAGATAGGTCATTCGTCTCTTCTAAATTAAAAAAAGAATACAAGTCTCTTTTGGTTGAACGAACGGCGCGAATTGCAGAATAAAGATCTTTTATGGTGCGGTCGGAGAGACTCGCCCACTACGGTCGGTACCCTCCGGCTCCCTCCCTGCGTGGGCTCTCCTGCGCAGCCTCAGAACGGCCTCCTGCCGTTCTGCCCCGCGCGAAGTCGCTTCGCGACTCCCCGCAGGTCGGCTGCTTCGATTCGAGTCTCTCCTCTACGAAGACAGAAATAAATTTAGTGTTATGCGAAATGATTGGAGAATTAGGATTCTTTTATGGTGCGGTCGGAGAGACTCGCCCACTACGGTCGGTACCCTCCGGCTCCCTCCCTGCGTGGGCTCTCCTGCGCAGCCTCAGAACGGCCTCCTGCCGTTCTGCCCCGCGCGAAGTCGCTTC